>WTAX01000422.1 GCA_013139395.1 Gammaproteobacteria bacterium
AGGTTTTCAGCGTATTGTCCTTTTTGATTATGATCCTTAATAAAGCGAAGCATTATCCTGATTAATTTCCGTATTGATTAATTTTATCTTACCTTGCTCAAAAGTGGCCCATGGTAAGGTACGAATAATATGACCATCATTGTTAATCGTGATTTGTCCTGTATCGCCATTAAATGATTCAGATGGATTTTTGTAAAGATAATTGACGAAAGGTGCTAATTGATAGCTATCAACACCCATTGCAAATAAACGCTGATATAAAGTACTTTGATAAGTGTTCTGTTGGCTGGTGGTATTGTCTGTGCTGCCTAATAGAAAAGGCATATCAGTAAAATTAACACCATCCATATCTATATTCTGTCTGGCATTATGATAGTTTGCGACAATATGAGCAGTGGAATAAATCGGTATAGTCTCACCATGGTGGTAGATGATTTGTAGTGGAATTTGTTTTGCCTGTCGGGGTAATGCGGCCATAAACAGCATATCAATATCCTGACGTCTTCTTGGCGTGAACTCCAGTTTTTGGCCAATGGTACGACTGACTTCCTTTTTGCGGGATTCACTTTGATCAATATTGAACATCGCTTTAATTGCATCAGAGAAATCATGAGACTGTGATTGATAATCAATGCGCTCAGCTATAGCACCGCCTAATTTTTGCCAATGTGAGCTGAAGGCTTTATTCATACGCTTTCCCCATGCACTATCAGGTGTCATTACAGCAGCATAATAATGTCCGTCTTTGCGAGCTTTTTCGGCCACCATACGTGCTGCTGATTCAGGAGATAGTCCAAACTGAAATAATTTTTCAGGTGTTGGATTTTGCTTATTTTCAAGACTGTTTAAAGCCAGGGTTGGAATATCTAAATTATTTAATTGAGAAAGTGCCTCAAGGTTATTTTTTGCCAATGGGCCAATGACAAAGTCAGCACCATCATCAAGTGCCTGCTGATAAGTCATTGAGATAGGTTGACCATGGCCGGTATCATAAAAGCGCAGCTGCAGGCTGGTGGATAAGGGGGAATTATAATGTGAGGCGATAATACCATCCAATACGGCTTTAGCGGGTTTAGCCAGTTTTCCCTGCAGGGGTAATAATACGGCAACCTGTTTTAAGTTTAGGATTGAAGCCTGACGTGTTTGTATAATGTTATTAATAAAGGCTCGATCGGCCTGGTGAGCGGGATGACTCTGCAACCAAAAATTAATAGCATGATTTAAGATTTGCGGGTCATGTGATTCACGTAAAATCTGGGCTAATTCTAACCACCCTGAATAGATGCGATCACTATCATTTGAGCTTGATGTGATGCTGATGTTATCCGTGTTCAGTCCGGCCAGATAATTCCAGATTAATTTTTGATTATTTTGTTTTTCAGCTTCAAGGCTAAGGTAACCATGACGAATAATTAATTCCTTCACAGCTTTTTCTTGCTGCCCTAATTGAAACTGAGCCATTGCACGTAGCTGGTGGTATATTGACCATAATTCAGGTAAGCCTGAATTAAAATCCTGATTCAGCTGAATTAGTGTTTTTTCTGGCTGATAATTTGTTAAGCTAACCAGCGCTGACATGAGTATGTATTGATTTCTTTGCTCGGATGAAAGTGTTGCGGTATTAATCTGAGCGGTTATTTTTCTAGTTAGCAGCAAAGTATAGTCATATTGTTCCTGACTGATTTTGGACAGGCTCCGGTCACGTGCTATTGTGGCTTGATGAGAGTCAATTAGAATTTGAGTGCATACTAATAACGCATTACTTAAAAGTGTATTTTGTTCTGGACTGTCTTTGGCTTGAAGTTGGGCTGATTCGAATAGCTTTTCTGCAGTGTTAATTCTTTCATCAGTATTCATGGCACTGATGGTGGCAGCATTGAAGATTTGTGTCTCAGAACCTGAACTGGTTTTAGTATCATCTTTGATCGTTGATGAACCGCCACAACCAGTCACGAAAAGAATAATAATGAAAAGTGAAATATATTGATATAATTTAGACATTGTTTTTTATTGGGGTTAATTAAATGATTACAACTCACCATGATGGTGCTAACACTTCTGTTAACAAAAGCAGCACCGGTCAATTATATATTGTTGCTACACCGATTGGAAACTTGCAGGATATATCACCAAGAGCTGTCGAGATCTTAAAAAAAGTGGACAGAATTGCTGCAGAAGATACTCGTCATAGCGGCCATCTATTGAGACAGCTAGATATTAACACGCATTGCATTGCATTGCATGAACATAATGAAAGACAATTTTCAGAAAAAATAATTCAACAAATTAAAGAAGGAAGTAATATTGCCCTTATTTCTGATGCCGGTACACCGCTGGTGAGTGATCCAGGATACTTTTTAGTGAAACTTGCACATCAGGAAAAGATCAGAGTGACACCGATACCTGGTCCCAGTGCTCTAATTGCTGCATTATCAGCTGCAGGCCTCGCTACGGATAGATTTTGCTTTGAGGGATTTGTACCCTCTAAGGGAGGCCCGCGTAAAGCCTTTTATGCAAAAAGAAAAAAAGAGCCGCGCACCATGGTCTTTTATGAAACACCCCATAGAATTGTTGCATCCTTAAATGATCTTTGTGCTGAACTAGGTGCACAACGCACCGTTGTTTTAGCACGAGAACTCACTAAAACGTTTGAAACCATTAAAAATGATAGTGCAGAAGCATTACGTGATTGGGTAAAAGAAGATAGTAATCAACAAAAAGGTGAAATCGTTCTCGTGGTACAAGGGTTTAAAGCGCCAGAAGGTGAAACGCTTGCGGAGCAAACAGAACATACCTTGAGGGTTTTACTTAAAGAATTATCCTTAAAACAGGCAGTAAAGCTGAC
>WTAX01000448.1 GCA_013139395.1 Gammaproteobacteria bacterium
GTATGATGGATGACAAACCATTCTTTAGTACCGAGTAATTTATATGAAATTACCAGTGAACGAATAGCATCATCGCTTGCTCTACCACCTGCATTACGAATTACGTGAGCATCGCCTTCAGCAAGGCCTGCATATTTAGCTGGGTCTAGGCGAGCATCCATGCAGGTAAGAATGGCAAACTGTCTGCCTGGAGGCATAGGCAAATTGCCCTTGTCACCAAAATTTGCCACATAATCAGCATTTGCTGATGTTACTTCATCTACTAATTTACTCATTTTTATTCTCCTTTGGATTGCCGCATATTATTTTTATTAAAGACTCTTATTACGGTGATTATAGAAATCTAGTAAGTTATTCTATTGACCTTTATAATTTATAGCCTGAATTAATCCTATTGGCAATAAATTGTATTATTTTAATTTTCTTATTGTTAATTATTTTAAGTGGTTTTAAGGTAAAATATTTAATATGATATTTAAAACGTTATAATTCAATAACCTAAAGTAATTAATCTGGATTTGAAATCAGTGACAATAATTACACAGCCTAAGTTGTATGTTAGTAATCGTTTTTTTCAATTGTAGTTATCGAATTAATTCGTTATACAACAGGCTTTATCCTTTCTATACTCAGAGTGTATTTAATTTTAAATCAACTCATTGAGTTCTACCTGGCAATTCAGTCGTTTGAGTCGCTCATATTACCTTATGAGTTTGTAATTAATTAAGATTAAATATCATTTTAATTTAACGCAAAGGAGAATCGAAATGGACCTGAAAGGTAGTCAAACAGAACAAAATTTGAAAGATGCTTTTGCTGGTGAATCACAAGCAAATCGCCGTTATCTGTATTTTGCAGGAAAGGCTGATATTGAAGGTGAAAACGATGTTGCAAGCGTATTTCGTTCGACAGCAGAAGGTGAAACAGGTCATGCTCATGGACATCTGGAATACCTTGAGCAATGTGGTGACCCAGCAACTGGTTTACCATTCGGCGGCACCGAAGACAACCTGAAAACGGCTATTGCCGGTGAAACGCATGAGTATACCGACATGTATCCTGGTATGGCCAAATCAGCTCGTGATGAAGGTTTTGATGAAGTAGCTGACTGGTTTGAAACCCTGGCAAAAGCTGAGCGTTCTCATGCTAACCGTTTCCAAAAAGCTCTGGACGCAATGTAAGTTGTTTAGGATAGTACTGAGCTATTGTCCTTGAATAACTCAGTGCTGTTTTGCCAATATGTCTTAGTTAATATGAGGATTTCACGATGGCAGTCATGAAAGAGGGCAATCTGGAAGCACCGACACGACATCCAATTAAATGGAAAGAAGCGGACTTTTATAATAAAGAGTCGCTTTTTACTGAATTAGAACGGGTTTTTGATCATTGTCATGGTTGTCGTCGCTGTGTCAGTTTGTGTAATTCTTTCCCAACCCTGTTTGATCTGGTTGATGAGTCTGAAACCTTTGAAGTGGATGGTGTTGTTAAGCAGGATTACTGGAAAGTCGTTGATGAATGTTATCTTTGTGATTTGTGTTATATGACAAAGTGTCCTTATACACCACCACATGAATGGAATATTGATTTCCCTCATCTGATGTTGAGAGCCAAAGCTGTAAAATATAAGCAGGGTGATGTCAGACTGCGTGATAAAATCTTAACCAGTACTGACGTTGTTGGTCAACTTGCGGGATTACCCGTTGTTGCTCAAGTGGTTAATTCAGTCAACAAACAAAAATTAGCACGCAAAGTGCTTGATAAGGTATTAGGGATCCACCCTGATGCGAAACTACCCGAATATCAAAGTAATAACTTACGAAAACGCCTGAGCAAACTAAAAGGAAGAGATGTTCCAGAACCAATATCAGCTGGTCGTACCAGCGGCAAGGTTGCTCTTTTTTCTACCTGTTATGGTAATGTCAATGAACCGGATATAGGAGAAGATCTGGTTGCCGTTTTTGAACACAATAATATCCCTGTCACAATTGCAGAGAAAGAACAATGTTGTGGTATGCCGAAGCTGGAACTAGGTGATCTGGATTCTGTCGAAAAAGCTAAAAATGCTAATATTCCAATTTTGCTTAAGCTGGTTAATGAAGGCTGGGATATTGTTGCACCAGTGCCGTCCTGTGCTTTAATGTTTAAACAGGAATTACCTTTGATCTTCCCCAATGATGAAGATGTTCTTAAAGTGAGTCAGGCCATATTTGATCCATTCGAATATCTTATGATCCGTCATAAAGACGGCAAATTGAATACCCAATTTAAGCAGTCATTAGGTAAAGTGGCTTATCATGTTGCCTGTCATCAGCGTGTACAGAAAATCGGTATGAAAACCAGAGATGTCT
Organism: Gammaproteobacteria bacterium; assembly: GCA_013139395.1. GTDB lineage: Bacteria > Pseudomonadota > Gammaproteobacteria > GRL18 > GRL18 > GRL18. Next base: position 2,349 of record WTAX01000448.1, read on the forward strand.
TACAATTAATACCGGATACAGAAATTAAGTCAATTGAACGTTGTTCCGGACATGACGGCACTTACGCCGTTAAAAGTGAATTTCATAAAACAGCAATGAAAATAGGGCGTCCTGTGGTTAATCAGGTGAAACAGTTTGCTGCCGATCATTATGGCAGTGATTGTGCGATGGCTGGACATCATATTGAAAATGGTCTGGATAACGGCCAAAAACCAGAACATCCTATCACTCTATTACGCAAGGCCTATGGAATATAATTCATTTATTAAAACCAAAAAGGATTAGCATAATGACAATATTAAAACGTGATGATCTCTACAGCCTGGAAGATTATGCGGCAATACGCTCTGAGTTTAGAGGCAAGGTAATGGAGCATAAAAAAATGAGGAGGGTAGCGATTGGTCCTAACGCTACCCTGTATTTTGAAGATCAATTGACTATGCAATATCAGATTCAGGAAATGCTGCGCATTGAACGTATTTTTGAATCCGATGCCATCAATGAAGAACTTGAAACATATAATCCGCTCATTCCTGACGGACATAATTGGAAAGCCACTTTTATGCTTGAATATAAGGATGTAGAAGAACGTCAGCAGGCGCTGAAAAAATTACATGGTATTGAAAAAAACATTTGGATTAAGATTGCTGATTGTCAACCCGTTTATCCCATTGCCAATGAAGATCTGCAAAGGGAAACTGAAGAAAAAACATCCGCGGTGCATTTTCTGCGCTTTGAATTCACTCCGGAGATGGTGCAAAAGGCAAAAGGTAATGCTGTTATCAGTATGGGTATTAACCATAAATATTACCATGAACAAATAGATATATTGGAAAATCTGATAAGGGAATCTCTGGTGAATGATTTTTCTGATCCGAACTAAAATGAACTCTTTTACAAATTAATATCGTAGGCCTTGTATCCTAATGTTTGAGTTATGTTTTAATATAAGTAGAAATATCTCTATGTGTATTATTCTATTGTGACAAGAATAAATGTTTAGTTTTTATTTTGTATTTAAAAAGTGTGTTCACTATCACTTTCCTTAATAGACACCAGCTTAATACCTGTTTGAGAACAAAATACTTCAAAGTCCTCCGTTGTTAATCGGTGTATTAAAATATTTTCGTGGTAATTCAGTTTAACAGCATCCAGTCTTGTTGCTCCCTCTTCATCACATTGAATAGTGTTAAGGTTGGCACACCACAACAGTGTACTCTAATGGTACATCCAGGACTTTTTAATATTATTTTTCTTTCCTGTTATCACTATCATACTAACACTTTAAGATAAATGTATTTGAATATTATGTGATGACTACCTATAGTTATTTTATAAACCTATAAATTTCTTCAATACAGTTTGAGATGGATCATGAAAACTGAAATAAACCTGAGACAAGTTGTTTTCTCTCTTTCCAAAGCACTGGACCTGGTGGGTGTTGATGATATGCATCATGGTAAACGGGTTGCGTTTATGGCTTATTCTTGTGCACAACATCTGAATATGGATGTTCATGAATGTGATACACTAATCCAGGCCGCGATGTTGCATGATTGTGGCGTTTCAAAGACATATACTCATAAAAAATTAGTTACAGAGCTAGATTGGAGTGGCTCACAAAGCCATTGTGAAATTGGCGAACAATTATTATTATCATGCCCTGTTTTTAGTTATTTGGCGCCTGTAATCGCATACCATCATACTCACTGGGATAAACTTAAAGATTTAGATGTCCCCAAAGCGGTGAAACGAGACAGCAACCTCATTTTTCTAGTGGATAGAGTGGATGCACTTATTGCTCAACAAAATATTCCCGAACCAATAATGGCGAGAAATATTGTTCGGGAAAAAATTCAATCCTACAGTGGAACACTCTTTTCTCCCAACCTGGTCGATAGTTTTCTAGAGGCATCTAACTTATCGGCATTTTGGCTAACATTAGAATCTGAACCCCTTTACGATATGCTTCGACAATGGGTAGCAGACGGTCAAAATCAAATGATTAGCTTTGAGACCTTACATTCAATCGCACAGATTTTTGCAAAAATTGTTGATGCTAAAAGCCCATTTACCGTCGAACATTCTCAGGGTGTTGCTCGTTTAGCTAAGCAGTTGGCTATATGGGATGAACAAAGTGAAGAAATAGCAAATAAGCTGGAACTTGCTGGACTGCTGCATGATCTTGGGAAATTACGTGTTCCTGATGAAATTCTGGAAAAACCGGACAAACTGAATGAAATAGAATTTTCAGTCATGCAAGGTCATAGTTTTGAATCACATCAGATCCTGAAAGATATTAAAGGGCTGGAAGATGTTGCTCTGTGGTGCTCCCAGCATCATGAAAAAATAAATGGCTCTGGCTACCCATTCAAATACAAGGGTGAAGATATTTCCAGACCCGCTAGAATACTCGCTGTGGCTGATGTTTTTCAGGCTCTGGCACAGAACCGTCCATATCGTGGTTCACTGCAGCTTGAAGAAATATTCAGTATCATGTCTGATATGATTCAATCAGGAAATATCGATGCAAGTCTTGTTAATATCGTTAGAGAACATGCAAATGAATGTCATCGTATTGCTTTGGTCGAGTATGCTGCAGAAAAATTACATATCTAAAAAGTTAAGTTTGAAAGCTTTTGTTTTATTTTTTGGTAAAGCAATTTGTGTCCTTTTGAATTGGGGTGAACCCCATCGCTGGAAAGATATTCTTCCTTATCGTTTTCTACAAAGGCAGCATATAAATCCAGATATTCACAGTTCATTTCATGCGACAGCTTTTTAATGGTGGAGTTATATGCTTGAATATCATGATCAAAGCGCAACTTTCCATGTTGATTAACTGTCCCTTCAATTGAATCAGTTATCGGCAGCAGATTAAGCAATAGAATATCAGCTTTGAATTTTTTTGCCGATTCAATACAGTGCTTCAAGTTCCTGATAAAATATGATTCGGGAACAATATTTTTATCTTTATGGATAACAACATCATTAGCACCATAAGCAAAGACAACGATCAAACCCTGGCCTTTGATGTTCCGTGCCCTGAGTTCACTATCAAAGCGCTTGACCAGGCCATCAGTCGTCTCACCCGCTACACCAAGATTATATAACGTAATTTTTTGAGTTTGACTATCGACAAATTGTTGAAAATATTGTTTCTTCAAACGATCGGCCCAACCGCCTTGTTCAATGTCTTTTTCACCAAGGGTGATGCTATCGCCGAAACATAAAATTTTTAACATGACTTACTCGTTGATGCCCAGTAGCTCAACATCAAAAATGAGCACTGAACCTGCTGCAATTTTACCTGTCGCTCGATTGCCGTAAGCCAGATTTGCAGGGATGAAAAAACGTGTTTTTTCACCAACAACCATTAGCTGAACACCTTCAGTCCATCCAGGAATTACTTGATTTAATCCAAAACTAATGGGCTGCCCACGCTCAACAGAACTATCAAAAACGCTGCCATCGAGAAGTGTTCCATGATAGTGAACTTTTACTGTATCTTTAGCAACAGGGTGTTGTGTTCCTTTTCCCTGGGTAAGAACCTGATATTGTAATCCAGACGCTGTTTCAACAACGCCTTTCTGGCTCTTGTTGTTAGTCAGATATTCCACACCAAGCCGTATATTCTCTTTGGCATCTTTATTATTGGTATTTGAGAGGAAATAGAAAAAAGCAGCTATTGCAACAATGATAATGGGGATTATAAAATTATTCATGAACCTTTCCAATGATGAGAAATTTAGAATGTATTTTACTCGATTGGAAGAATGTTGTAATTTTTTTTGTCATTATTAGTATAAATATTTGTATTGGCCTAATATTTATAATGAGTTGTATTAAATAGTTTGAAAATTAATTCAGCCTGTTCTTTATCGACACTCTTAATTTGCTTCAATTCATCAACGGATAACTGTGTGATTTCAGTAAAAGACTTGTCAGTTTTAGCTAGTTTCTTAGCAATGACGCTGTTGATACCGGGTAATAATGAAAGTATTTGAATCAAATCGAATTCATTTTTGAATACGGGCTCTTTAGGTTGTTCAAGCAACAATTTTTTTTGTTCTAAAGCCTGCTTTAAAGCTGTCATCGTATGAATGTGTGAGACATCTATCCCCTGAGACAAAAGATAATTTTTAATTTTGAGGTGATTGTTTGTTTCAGCCCTGATGATGACTTTCTTTTTGTATATTGATAAATAGTCATTGTCTTTTGAATTCACGACATAAATTCTTTTCGGAATGTCCTGCTTCATCCCTGCAGGTATCCAGGGCTTAAATTTTATTTCCTCAGTCGAATTGAGATTGATTATTTTGTTTAGTTCTTTAAGCGCGATACGATTAGCCAGGTTCTTTTTAACCGTTTTCTTGTCATTATTTGTCATATTATGTCCGAGAAAAAGTGAGTATTTAACGTAGTGGCGTACGGCGTTCACTGACTTTGGTTATGCGCTGGCCATCAATGATTAATATATACCGACTACGAATATATATCCATTAATGTTCGATTGCGTATATACATTATGTCTGAAGTAAATAAAGTTTTGCAAATGTGAGATTCCGGTATCTGGCGTGAAGCGGAAGTTGTGTGTTAGATAATCTTACAGCAGCTTTGAGCACAAACCAGTTATTATCCGGTCAGATAAAAACTAGTAGTTTCGTCCCTTTGCAGTAATTGGCGGATTTTGTTAAATTTAAAATTCAATTTAAAAAGCAGCCATTATAAACCGACAAAATATTCAGTATTTAGATTCCTCAAAATAGTTACTACGTACAAATAGCTGTCAGTTGGTTCATGATAGTCAACTCAAGCATACCTCTAAAGCAGAACTACTAGGGAACACGTAAACCAATTTGATCTGACCCCGTTGATTATATGACTCCGTTGATTAAAAACGAGTCTTTCTCTTCACGTTCCTAACCCGCCACTGGAGAGAAATCTAATATTTCTCTAGTTAAAATCAACTTGTCCAGAAGTCAAAGTATCAGCAATAAAATAATAGCTGGTACAACGGGGGGAGTAATTGGTTCCAGCAGTGCATTATATGCGTTGACGACGCCATTTGTAGTGGTTATTCCACTAAGTGCATCAATGGGCCGTACCGTATTGTAAATGCGATCTCTGACCTGAAGAGGTCCCCAATCCGGATGGACATCATAGATCAAGGCAGCAATACCAGTTACATGCGAAGCTGCCATGGAGGTACCACTACCCCAGTAATAACTAGACGACATAGTGCTGACAATATTCACTCCAGGTGCACCAACATCGACTGAAT
>WTAX01000522.1 GCA_013139395.1 Gammaproteobacteria bacterium
AAGTCAGCGGTATTAATGGGCTTAGCCTGTTGCAAAGGATCCTGCAGTTTTGCCAATAAATAATTTTTTAGATCTTCATTGCGAATGGAAAAAGCCTGATCCAGTAATTGCTGAATCAGCAAATCACGTCGCGCGCTTTCATCCAGTTGTTCTTCTTCAGCAATCTCGGTTTGCACCACTCGCTTTGGTCGTCTTTCAGTTAACAGCACCTGCTGCGGATCAATAAGCCTGAGGTTCATTGGAGAAATCTGAGCTGCAGCCTGTTCCAGAAGAGTATTGGCCTGTGCTTCATCCAGATTTTTCAGGCTCTCACACACTGATAGAACATCACTCTGATTTTGCCCGCCAAGATAGGCTATCTGACGAATAATAATATCTGCCCGCTTGGTAAAGCTTTGTAATGCGCGCCGCAGAGCCGGCAGCATCGTATCTGCGGCTTTGCGCATACGCAATTCGATGGTATCCAGAATATGCCATAAAATTGAACTATCAGGTGAGGCTAATAATTCCGGTGCAACCTGTCTTAGACGCAGTTCAGCCTGTTTTTTAAACTCTTTACGTTTACGACGGATTTTGGCAATGCTCTGCTCAATTTGATCACGATGCTTTTCAACACTATCAGCTGACAGGCGAATGGATAAATCCGGCTGAAAGCGTTTTTCCATAAAATCAAAAAAGTGTTCTGAGGCCTGTTGTACCAGTACCTGCGCCTCAACTTCCCGCACCAGTTCCCGTTTACGCTCTTCGAGCTCAGCAATGACATCGGTAAAGTCGGCAATGATCCGTTCAGAATATTCATAAGCATCTAATAAATCATGAACTTCTCCCCGACTAAGAAACGCATCCAGAGCATTGAGGGTATTTCGGGTATTTCGATGACGGGTTCTTACTTTGGTCTGATTGGCTTCTACCAGTGCCTGAGTAAATAGACGCCCCATGCGACTAAAGGGATAGGTTGACTGAAAAGTGACCTGATCCACCTGTTTTTCAATCCAGCCATTATCAATCAGCAGATTTAAAATCCAGCTGGCCTGCTCTCTTGTCTGTTTAAAACGCGGCGTGCTTTCATCATCAGCTTTATCCTGCTCTTGTTCCAGGAATGGCGCACGGGCTAAAGCTTCTTCAAAAATTTCAATGACCTGGTTACGCCGTAATGATTCACCATAATCAGCATTGGCGCTATAGAGACGTTCATAGAGCAGACGCAGGCATTCCATAACCTGTTCTCGATATTTACTGGTCAGGGGCTTGAAGAACTGCTGGCGTTGTTCGGAAAAAAACATGGATGATATTAAAGAAGGTCTGTTTAAAAAAAATCATTATAGCAGAAATCAGGTTTTAAAAAATACTTATCCTATTTGTCTGAATACGAATGTTTGTTGATGCTTTAGCCTAGAAAAATGTTAATAGATATAATGTGCTACAATATTTTTTAAGCAAATATAATAACAGGCAAGGAAGACACTATGCATAGCGCTCAGAACCTGGTTAAAGAATCAGTAGAATTGATATCCCTGCCCGATGTCTATATCAGACTAAGAAATGTGATTAATTCACCCGATACCTCCATGGCCGACGTTGCCGAAGTTATAGCAAATGATCCATCTGCAACAGCTCGCCTGCTAAAATTAGTGAATAGTTCATTTTTTAATTTAGCATCAAAAGTCGATACCATCACTCATGCCATTAATCTGTTAGGCACCCAGCAAGTTCATGATCTGGTCCTGGCAACATCAGTTATTGATAGTTTTTCTGGTTTTAGTAATGATTATTTTAATCTATATGACTTCTGGTTTAACGGTGTCTATTGTGCCGTAACAGCACGCCTGCTGGCCTATTATTGTAAGGATTTAGATACTGAAAGACCTTTTGTAGCTGGTCTATTACATAATATAGGCCATCTAGTGACCTATCAGAAAATACCTGAAGAGTCTCGTTCTGCATTAGAATTAGCAGCACATAAAAACATCAGTGTCTATATGGCTGAACGTGAAATACTTGGCTTTGACTATGCTCAGGTTGGAGCTGAATTAATGCGTGAGTGGCAATTACCCAGGAGTTTGCAGGAAATTACCGAGTTCCATATCGAACCCGAAAAAGCCAGTGAGTTTCAACTGGAAACGGCTATCATCCATATCGCTTCAGCCATGACTCAAAATGCAATCGCACAAATTCCTGTTTCTTCTGAGACTTTAGCAGTCAATCCTATGTGCTGGCAAATAACAGGCTTATCAGTTGACAACATGCCCGAAGTAAAAAAAGAAGTCGATCAGCAGGCCTCTATGCTGATGAATTTGTTGTTTACACATAAAAAAAGTGCATGATCTATTAATGTTCGAACGTAACTATTCAGCAAGTATTTTTTAATTACCTGTGTTAAGCCTATGGTCACTTATTTTTCTGACTTTGACTTTCTGTTATGAGAAGTCGCTACGCTCAGACAATCAAAATCAGAAAAATAAGCAACCACAGGCTTTTTGTAAATAATACACTGAATAGTTACAACCGAGGGGAGTCAGTGCTTGTTATCACTAACTATCTTTCAATAAATCAGGTTCATCTGCTTTAATATAAGCCAGTTCTTCATCCGTCAATTCCACATCATCATAACCGGTAATCATCGGTTTAACATGGTCTATAAAAGAATGACCTGTGGTCAGTAAATAAACATGGGCAATGACGAAAACAGTGATGGCAATCGCTGCTGCAGTATGAACCAGGGCAATATTTGCCAGCCCAAAATCATTGAGAAAACCGCCGATACCAAAGCTAATCAGCAAATAAGGGATTCCTGACAGCCAGATAGCAGGGAAAATAACTGTTTTTACTAATAGGTAGGTCACCGCCTGCAAGGGATTATGCTTGCGTCGATAAGTTTTTCTATAGGGATGATGCTCACCTTTAAAAATACCATAGGCATAGAAACGGGCCACCTGAACAAAGTTTTTTGTAGTTGGCAGATAGTGACGCCATTGTCCTGTAGTGAAAAGCCAAAAAGTAGCAAATAACCAAAGAGCAATGAGTATAATGGCAGCCCAGGTATGCAAAGTCACCGCATCTGCAAAACTTATCAGGGGATTCACACCATAAATTGCTGCGCCGCTAAACAATAAGGTAAAAATAAGTGCCATCTGACTCCAGTGCCAGACACGTTCAAAGCGTTTAAAAACCATCAACTTGATCATTTTCATAGACATTATTTTTTCCTCATTCTGGTAGCAACAATACGCAAAGCACCATGCCCCAACACACCGGCTAAGGTACCAAAAATAGCTAATAGACCAATGATATTTAGCATTTCATTTTTTTGCGTACCGGGGATATAGAGACTGCCGTCATCAAGGTGACTGAGTCTTCCCTCTTTAGCATGACACTCTGAACATTCCATAGCATCCTCTTTGGGGGCGACCATATGGTTCACCGGCCAATAGGACAAGGTCTCAACATAATCCCATTCACCACTATAAGGTATACCATTTTTCTTCATGCCTGCGGCAATGGATTTACCAAAGTCATAATTACCCCAAAGTGCTGAATCATCATTACCCCAGAGTGACATATAAACCAGAGTATTATTACCCTTGTCATAAGGTTGTGTGGTATGCATTGTTTTAAACGGATAAATACGTGATGCAGGATCATTGGCTGAACCGGAAAAACTATTAATATCAATAGGACCCTTTGACGGATCAAACTTGGTATCAATCGTTGTATAGTTCATGGTGCCGTCAAACCAGGCATACATGGGTTTCAGGTTTTCTGCGTAAGTAAAGCTTCCTTTAATGGATTTATAGGTCGCACGATGATGACCATCACCCTGAGTGTATTCCTTGAGTTTAAAACCTTCACCATCTTTTAGTTTACCCATAGTACGCCAGTCCCAATCGACTTCAGTGGCAACACCACCTCGGGCAATTTCGGGAATGTGACAGGTTTCACAGGCAACTTTACTGGTATGGGTATTAAGCTTGATGCCTTTAACGGTATCAATTGGATGCGGTGCGGCACTATGGCAGCTTTCACAGGATGCCGTTTCACGAGGCATACCGGGTTTGCCCGTACCCACTTCATCATTAACAGTCATTTCATAACGACTGCCCGCCCATTCATGTGCTTCACCCACATGACAGGTAACACAGGTAAAATCTTCACCCTCTCGACTCATATGGACATCAACATCCTTAGGTGGATCAAATAAAACCGAGGAAAGATCACCATGCTTCACATTATCACCGCCGCCGCCATAGAAATGACATTTGCCGCAATTATTACGTGTCGGCATTTCTACACTTTGTGCCACTTTTTCCCATTCAATAGCAGGCTTGCCTGCAAACATAATAGAACAGGCTTTGTTACCTTTTGAGGTGGGCGTTTTATAGTAAGTACCTGTGGATTCATGACAAATCAAACAGTCGATATTATCCTGATTGGTAAAATCAAAGTTTGAATCCGTCATGTTATAGCCTGCATGACACTGGGCACACATGCCTTCATTGCCACGAGCATTGGTACAGAAGTTATTAATCAGAACACTTTTACCAAGGTGCTGGCCTGTTTTAGGGTGTTTGTAATCCCAGGTCCAGTGTTTATTTTTCATAAACTGATGACCAGCAGTATTATGGCATTCTAAACAGACTTTGGTGACTTCCGGACCACTAAAAAAGGGACCTTTCAGCTCTTTAAGCAGGGAGTGATCGGTGGTCGATTTACTCTCCTTTTTGCTTTGCGTTCGTGCATGTTCCTGATCAGTTTTAGAGTATTCAGAAATACCCATTTCAACTTTTGGATCAGCTTTGGGAGTACTTGCATAAGCGGCAGAAAGAAAAAAACAACTCAGAAGTGTTATTACGATACGAGTTAGGTAACTATTATGACAGTAATCAGAACAGTAAATAGTTGAGCGATACATAGGCGGATCCATACTAATTGATGAAAAATATAAGTGCTACCCTCAAAACTTAAAATACAGATAAAAATGATATAACCAGATTTTTTAATTTTTTTAATTCGATGGTTATAAAACCTTTAGAAAGGTATGGATACTATAGCAGAGCCGTATAATTATTCAATTGATCAATATCAGGTCTTTTCAAAGGCATCCATTTTATCAGCCAGCGTAGACCAGTTTAAATCAAGCATCACTTTAGCCATTTGATGCATACCGCCCGTTTTAATCATCTTACGGCGTTCGGCTTTATTTTTAACACCATAAAATGGCAGCATGACATTAAAGGCTTCATCATTATATTTTTTTATGGGTGTCAGCACGTCTTCACGGCGTGTGTAATAGGCATCTTCACCTTCACTGCATTGGCTATTAAAAACATTAAAACTACGACAGGCCATAGGTCTGACGACATGAATAGAGCAGGCATTATCAATTAAAAATGGACAGGATTTTAGATTTTCTAAATTTCGTAATTGTGTTTTCAGACGTTCACGAAGCTCACCGTCAAGCACCTCAGTAGCGTACCAGGACATACCCATTAATTCTAACGGGTAGACCGGGATAGTTTCATGAGATTTACAGCAGGTTGCACAGCCGCGGGCACAGGCCAGTTTTTTGCCCTGTTTTTCTTCACGTTTAATTGACTCACTGATCCCTTGATCAGTAATCAAATAAGCATCCATCAAAATACTCAGCCAGGGTAAACGCTGTTCGAATTCTGGAAAGTTAACACGCGAAGGTGCTGGACAGGCTGATTGTTGACTCATGATAGACCCTCTGAAATTAAGGCCGTATTTTACCTCAGACTAAACTGAATCGCTAATATTTGAAATTTAACGTAATCAAATAAAGCATTTGTAGTCAGTGACCTTCATCAAGAGCTTAAACCTAAATAAATCACTTGAACCTACTGCGAGCGTCCAATGCACTGAATCTTCAAGACTTTTCAGAACATTTTGAATTCACCCGTAGGGTGACTACGAATAAATCCAAAATAACCTGTAAAGCCTTAAATCTCCAGCACCTCTCCTCATGGAGCCTACTTTTGGTGATCGCTCTCGCTACGGTTCAAGTGATTTATTTAGGTTAAAGAAGCCGCCTTTTCCAGTATTTTTGCATCAAATCGTTCTTTATTTATAACAAAACGTTCATGCTCCCCTTTAGAGATTAAGTCATTATTGTCATAAGCCTCAACAGAAAAAACAAGTCGTCGACCTTCAACTTTAATTAATTCCACAACGGCCTTGATCTCAAATCCTGGTGGACTTGCCGCTTCATGACTGACATTAATATGTGTGCCAAGTGATTGCTCATCCGGCCAGTCAAGATGGGGTTTAATCGCCTTTATACAAGCCCACTCCAGCAAGCCTACTAAAAATCCTGTGGCAAAAACTTCCGGCATTTCAATAAATTCCTGTGCCTCCGGATAAAGAGCAGGAACTGTTTTGGACAGTGGTACTACAAACTTATGTTCATAGCGGATCCCTGGTTTCAAGGTGTCTTTCAATTCATTATCCTCTTATATTTGATAACTAATGTAATCAGCACTTATCTTCATAAATATTTGGGCAATCGTCAATACTGTTATATATTAGTCTCAATAACTGATAGAAACAGGAGTCCTTAATGAAATACCAGGAAACATATGAGCATTCAATGAACGATCCTCAGGATTTTTGGGCAAAGGCAGCCGCTGAGATTGATTGGCAGCGTCCCTGGGACAAAGTACTGGATGACAGCAAGGCTCCTTTCTATCAATGGTTTTCCGGCGGCAAACTCAATACCTGCTACAACTCACTGGATCGACATGTCAATAATGGTCGTGCTGAGCAAACCGCCCTGATTTATGATAGTCCCGTCACTTCATCAAAGCAGACCTTTAGTTTCCGTGAATTACGTGATCAGGTTGCGGTACTGGCAGGTGCTCTGAGCAATATGGGAGTCAGCAAGGGTGACCGTGTGGTCATTTATATGCCGATGATTCCTGAAACCGTTATGGCCATGCTGGCCTGTGCCCGAATCGGAGCCATCCATTCTGTGGTATTTGGCGGTTTTGCGGCCGATCAACTGGCAGAGCGAATTGATGATGCTAAGCCTAAAGTCATTTTATCTGCATCCTGTGGTATTGAAGTTAACAAGGTGATCCTCTACAAACCGTTATTAGATTCAGCCATTGAAAAATCCACCTATAAGCCTGAGCATTGTTTGCTGCTGCAGCGACCACAAGCACAGGCTGATATGATTGACGGACGTGATATTGACTGGCAGCAAGCCTGCACTCAGGCACAGCCCGTAGATTGCGTCACCGTGGCGGCGACTGATCCGCTTTATATCCTCTATACTTCCGGGACAACCGGTAAACCAAAGGGTGTTGTTCGAGACAATGGCGGCCATGCTGTTGCTATGCTGTGGAGTATTCGTCATGTTTATAATATGAAGCCCGGAGATATTTTCTGGGCTGCATCTGATGTGGGCTGGGTGGTCGGTCATTCCTATATTGTTTATGCCCCATTGCTTAATGCTAATACCACTATTCTTTATGAAGGCAAGCCCGTTGGTACACCTGATCCCGGTGCTTTCTGGCGAGTCATTGAAGAACATAAGGTGAATGCTTTATTCACTGCACCTACAGCGTTCAGGGCAATAAAAAAAGAAGATCCGCATGGTAACTATCTTGAAAAATATGATTTAAGTCACTTCCGTACTCTGTTTCTGGCAGGAGAACGTTGTGATCCTGATACTCTGAACTGGGCTGAAGATCTGCTTAAAGTCCCTGTTATCGATCATTGGTGGCAGACTGAAACCGGCTGGGCAATTGCGGCAGATTGCCTGGGAATTGAGCAGCTGCCCATCAAACCCGGCTCACCCACTAAAGCGGTACCGGGTTATGATGTACAGGTATTGGATGAACAGGGTAATAATGTCGCTGAAGGTGACATAGGCAATATCGTGATTAAACTGCCCATGCCCCCCGGTTGTCTGACAACCCTGTGGAATAATGACGCGCATTTTATCGATTCTTATCTGAGTCGTTATCCTGGATATTATTTAACCGGAGATGCCGGTTATGCTGACTCCGATGATTATTTATGGATCATGAGCCGTATCGATGATGTCATTAATGTTGCCGGACATCGATTGTCTACCGGAGCATTTGAAGAAGTATTAGCCAGCCATCCTGATGTAGCCGAATGTGCTGTTATCGGTGTAGCGGATAAACTTAAGGGTGAATTACCACTGGGCTTAGCAGTACTTAAAGCTGATGTCACACGTGACAGTTCAGATATTGTCCCTGAATTGATTGCACTGGTACGTGAAAAAATAGGTCCCGTGGCAGCATTTAAACAAGCAATCATTATTGAGCGTTTACCTAAAACACGTTCTGGTAAAATCTTACGCGGCACCATGCGCAGTATTGCTGATGCAAAAGATTATAAAATGCCTGCCACTATTGATGATCCTGCTATTCTGGATGAGATTGCTGAGACATTAAAAACCATTGGTTATGCTAAAACTGAGTAGTTACTCTATCAATGCTCCACCTCTGTGCAAAATTATATACACGAGAGGTGGATAATAGACCTGGAAAGTATTTACAATACCTTATGTGTCTATTGAATTCTTCATCTTAGGACAGGGCTTTTCTTTCTTTACTTCCTTCAAACATTCAACATGCTCTATGAGTGCATCTGTTGTCTCTTTAAGAAGTTCCAGTTCTTCTATGGACAAATCATCAAGTTGTTCAAGATTGTATTCAATGGTATCTATAATTTGTTTTGATGGGCGCTGTAAAGGGCGCATAAAATAAGAAGTGATGGTTGCAACAATTGCACCGAAGAAAAGCATAGAGCCGAGTACAATCCATATAGCACCAATGAATGCAGATATTCCTGTTACTGGCATATCTGCAATACCAGCAGTGGAAAATGCCGCTATACCCCAATATAATGCTCTGCCATATGAAGTTATCGTTGTACCTTCTGCTCCTTGTTCTCCAAAATATAAGCCGGCAGCAAATAGCATCCATAAGGTTATTAATAAAAATGTTAATTTTATTATCGGGGTGTGTGCAAAAACATCAAGGATAAATCTTCTGCTTCGACTTGATAAGTTTTTTTTCTTTTGTATCATTTCTGATCTTCCCCGCCATATCAATTTATACTCTAAATTGATCCGTTATTTGGAAATTAAAGATATTAATCGCAGTTATTAATCATAACTATTCAGCGTTCTTCTGATTCAGAGTTCTTATGTATATCACTGACAAGCGCGACTTCTTCGGCAGAAAGTACCTGGCCAATATCAAGTATAATAGTAAAACCATCCTCGGTTTTAGCCATTCCTTTTATAAAGTCAGTATGTATATTCGCTCCCAGAGCAGGAGCAGGCTCAATCTCTTCATCAGGTATTTGCATCACTTGCAGAACTTTATCCACCACAATCCCCATGACCACTGAGTTATCTTCAACCTCAATTTCCATAATAATAATACAGGTGCGTTTATCAGAGCCACTGCTTTTCAGAGAAAACTTAGATGCCAGATTAATAACAGGCACCACATTGCCTCGTAAGTTAATAACACCCTCAATGAAATCAGGCACCATTGGCATTTTTGTTAATTTACCATAGCGGATAATTTCACGAATGTTAGTCACAGGAACTGCCAGTTCTTCACCAGACAGATCAAAGGTTAAATGTTGATCCTGCTCAGTCACAGCTAACTCATTAATAATTTCTTCAAGTGACATTTGAGTTTCCTCTCATCCACATTAAGTCATAGATAAATTCTTTGTTCCAACTCATTATCTGAACATTATCCAGATAATGAGACAGAGTGAATAACACACAATAAATTCATCTAGAAACGTTCAAAATCATCTGGAATTTCAGAACTTTCCTGAGGACTCCTCACATCATTTGATGCTTTAGATTGTCTCACTTGAGGAATTGGTCGATTTGCTCTTCCTTGACCCATGAGCGGTTGATTTTGTGTTCTCGTACTAGAGACATCTGAATCATCAATGGTGAAAAAACTCATCATATCTTCTAAAGACATGGCTTGTGAATTCATTTCTTCAGCTGTGGAAGCGAGTTCTTCTGATAATGCTGCATTATTTTGAGTAACAATATCCAGTTGATTCATGGCACCATTAATCTCATTAATACCAGTAGCCTGCTCATCACTTGATGCACTGATCTCTTGAACCAGATCGGCAGTTTTTTGAATAGTAGGCACCATCTCTTCAAGCATTTGTCCTGCTTTAACGGAAATTCCAACACTGCTTTTAGCGAGAGCACTAATTTCGTTAGCTGCAGATTCACTATTACCCGCCAGTTTTCTTACCTCAGCGGCAACAACAGCAAAACCTCTGCCATGCTCACCTGCACGTGCCGCTTCAATGGCTGCATTGAGAGCCAGAATCTTGGTCTCATAGGCAATATCTTCAATAATATTAATTTTATCAGCAATATCTTTCATGGCAGAAACTGTTTGCACGACTGCTTGCCCGCCTTCTTGTGCCTGCTGTGATGCAGACTCAGCCATTTTTTCAGTTTGCTTAGCATTGTCTGCATTTTGATTGACGTTGGCACTCATCTCCTCTAATGCACTGGAGGTTTCCTCTACGCTGGCAGCTTGCTCAGAAGCTCCACTAGAAAGAGTCTGAATACTTTCACTCAATTGAGTGGAGCCTTGTGAAACATTACTGGTTGCTGTTAATACACCTGAGACAACTTCTCTTAAATTGGTTACCATGGAACCAAGGCTGTTAATAAGCTGTCCCGTTTCGTCTTTTTGATCCACCTTAAGCATCTGAGTCAAATCACCCTTGGAGACCGTATTAGCAAAACTAACAGCCTGTAATATGGGTTTAGAAATAGCACGAGCAAGGAAAACGGCAATGATAATACCCAATATGATGGCAACGATTGATAATGTCAGCACTATTTGACGTGTCTGAATGCCATTCTCCACCATTTGATCTTCGCTCAAAATATTTTCAGCAGTGACCTCATTCACTTTATGAAAAATACTGATCAGCTCATTTAATAACGGTTGAGTGGTTTGACTAAATACCTGATTGGCTTTTGCTTTACCTTCCAGATTAGTCAGAGCTCTTTGCTGCATTTCTGTTAATAGTTTACGCACTTCTTTGAGTGTTGGCGCTACATTATCCTGATAGACTTCTATAGCAGAATCATAATCACCTGCTGCGAGTGCCTCGTCTATTTCATGACCCGCCTGATGTAGTTTGTTATGGTGAGGTTCAAGGCTGTCAAAAAGTTGGGCGAATTCTGGATAGGCTGTTTTCAGATCAGCCCCCTCTGGACCATACATAAACTTACCCAGATTACATTTTTTAGGATCAAGTTGTAATCCAAGATGATCCTGGCGGGTTAAGATAGCATTTTGAGCTTGACCAGCCCAGGTTAAATGGTCGGCTTCCAGCTTAGCCAGAATTATTGGTAACTGGCTATCAGCTTGTTGGTAGAGTTGTTTGATTTTATCTGCTGATTCATGCAGATGACGATGGGGTTCTTCCAGAGAAGCCAAAAAGGGTTTGAGTTCAGGAACCAGAAATTCTGCCTGTTTTCGGCCATCACCGAAATACCATTTCCCCAATTTACATTGAGTATGATCTAGCTGTATCTGCAGTTCATTAATACTATCGTCATTGAGAAACTGACTCAGCTTATTGACCCAGTTTAGATGATCAATTTCCCGTTGTAGAATATTGCCCCGGAGTTTATTACCATCAATAACTTCTTTACCATCATTGATCATATTATCGATATTAATATACGACCAACTACTGATCACAATCAAGATAGATAGAACAACGCTGAAGCCAAGAAGGATTTTGCTAAAAATCTTTAAATTTTTCCAGAACATAATTGTTTTCCTCAATATGAGCAATATAATTGTTTTTACTCATGAATTTAGCTCTATATTAAATATTTATTGATATTAATTTATTTTCTTATTAATGCTATTGATGCAAATCAATATTTTGAAAATAAGGTAAGATATTAGTAACTATTCAGTGTGTATTTCTAAATAATACTTTTTAAGCTTAGTTGTTCCAGCCCCACATTGTCGACACATACTGTTGACATATAGAATATTTCTGATATATTTGGTTAAACAACGGAATATTGTCGACATATTAAAATAAAATGACTAATAATAAAACAACCATTGCTGATCGGGTTTTTGACACTCTCTGTACTGCCATTGTCGAGGGAGAGATAGCGGCCGGCAGTAAAATCAGTGAACCTGAACTGGCCAAACGTCTTGAAGTGAGCCGTGCGTCTTTACGTGAGGCGATTGGTCGTCTTGAGGCGTGCAGCTTAGTCACCCGCAAAGCCAATATCGGCGCCCGTGTTGTTTCTCTGAGCAAGGAAAAGTTACTGGAAATCTATCATGTCCGGGAGGCACTCGAAGGGATGGCTGCCCGTCTGGCTGCACAAAATATTACAGCGGAAGAAATCACGCAATTACAACAGCTATTAAAACGTCATACTGATGAGGTCAATCAGGCAGATGGCGCCAGTTATTTTCAACGCTCCGGTGATCTGGATTTTCACTACCATATTGTACAAAGCAGTCATAATGAACGCTTAATCAGTTTGCTGTGTAACGATCTTTATCACCTTATGCGCATGTATCGTTATCAATTTGGGCGTGTTAGTCAGCGTGCTTTTCCAGCGTTAGACGAACATAGCTATGTGGTTTCTGCTATCGCAGACGGGGATGGTGAAATGGCCGAATTACTTATGCGTAATCATATTCGCCGCTCACGACGTAATATTGAACAAATGATGGCAACCGATCAGGAATAAAGAATGACAGACAGATTAACACCCGGTGCACGTTTTCGTACTGCGCTGCAACAAGAACAACCACTGCAGATCATGGGTACTATCAATGCCTACACCGCAATGATGGCAGAACAAACCGGTTATCGTGCACTCTATCTTTCCGGTGCTGGTGTCGCCAATGCCTCTTATGGCTTGCCTGATTTGGGTATGACTTCACTTAATGATGTGTTGATTGATGTACGCCGTATTACCGGAGCAACCGACTTACCTTTATTAGTAGATGCAGATACCGGCTGGGGTAACGCATTTAATATCAGCCGAATGGTTAAAGAAATGATCCGCGCAGGTGCTGCAGGTGTTCATATAGAAGATCAGGTTCAATCAAAACGCTGTGGTCACCGCCCGGGCAAAGCCATTGTTTCGCAAGCAGAAATGGTGGATCGTATCAAAGCTGCCGTTGATGCACGAAGTGATGATTTTGTGATTATGGCACGTACCGATGCATTGGCCGTTGCAGGTATGTCGGCAGCCATTGATTGTGCCCTGGCGTGCGTTGAAGCCGGGGCAGATATGGTCTTTCCTGAAGCAATTAATGATTTATCTCAATATCGACAATTTACGACTGCTGTTAACGCACCTATTTTAGCCAATATCACTGAATTTGGAGCGACCCCGATGTTTACCACTAATGAACTGGGAGCAGCGGGAGTTGCTATGGTACTTTATCCATTATCCGCTTTTCGTGCCATGAACGCTGCAGCCCTGAATGTCTATCAGACGACCCGTCAGCAGGGTACACAACAAGCAGCGATTGACAGCATGCAAAGTCGAGCTGATTTATATGAGTTTCTGGGTTATCACGACTATGAGCAGAAGTTAGATCAATTATTTACCGAGGGTAAAAGCCTTTAGCCTGAAATAAAGCCCTTAGCCTAAATTAAAAAGGTTTAAGGCATCAAGAGGGAGAAGAATATGAGCAACGATACGACGATGACTAACAATACTCAGGCTGTTGGCGGCAAAAAGAAATCAGTCGCACTATCAGGAGTAGTTGCGGGTAATACTGCTGTCTGTACTGTGGGACATACCGGCAACGACCTGCATTATCGTGGTTATAATATTTTGGATTTTGCTGATAAGGCCGAGTTTGAAGAAGTCGCTTACCTGTTGATACACGGTGACTGGCCTAATCAAACTCAGCTGCAATCCTATAAAACAAAACTAAAATCACTAAGAGACTTGCCCGATACTCTAAAAATAATTCTGGAAAATATTCCCGCCAGTGCTCACCCTATGGATGTTATGCGTACTGCCTGTTCTTTTCTGGGTACATTAGAACCCGAAGAAGGATTTACCGATCAACAAAAGGCAAGAGATATCGGTGATCGATTAATGGCTTGCTTTGGTTCTATTTTAGCTTATTGGTGGCATTTTTCGCAAAATGGCAAACGTATTTCGACTGAGACTAATGATGATTCTATCGGTGGTCACTATCTGCATCTATTGCATGAGAAAGAGCCTACAGTGCAACAGGTTCGAGCAATGCACACATCATTAATTCTTTATGCTGAGCATGAATACAATGCTTCAACTTTTACCGCACGAGTGATTGCCGGCACTAATTCAGATATCTATTCAGCATTAACAGGCGCCATTGGCGCATTACGCGGCCCCAAGCATGGCGGTGCTAATGAAGCTGCTTGTGAGATTCAAAGCCGTTATGAGAATGCTGATGCGGCAGAAGCTGATATCCGTGCGCGAGTAGCTAATAAAGAAATCATCATCGGCTTTGGTCATCCTGTTTATACCACCGGCGATCCCCGTAATGACATCATTAAAAATGTTGCCAGAGAACTATCAGAAACTGCAGGTGAGATGCGTTTGTACTCTGTGGCAGAACGTCTGGAACAGGTGATGTGGGAGTTGAAAAAAATGTTTCCTAATCTGGACTGGTTTTCAGCCGTGTCTTATCACATGCTGGGTGTTCCTGTATCTCATTTTACGCCATTATTTGTCATCTCACGTACTACCGGCTGGGTAGCTCATGTGATTGAACAGCGTGAGGACAATAAAATTATTCGCCCCAGTGCCAACTATATCGGCCCTGACTATCAACAATGGAAACCCATTGAAGAAAGAGATTAGTTTAA
>WTAX01000340.1 GCA_013139395.1 Gammaproteobacteria bacterium
TCCCATAAATTAATCTCTAAAATTACAGCTATACGCCCTTAGTGACTAAATAAAAAACTGCTAATTATGCGGCTTTAGGTCATGAGCCGACATTTTGTTCAGCTATAGGTATGGCTAAAATGTGCTATTAGGAACTTGTTTACCTATCTTTTTGAACGGTTTGAATTAAGTAAAAAAATGACCGAAATGGCCGTTCAGAGACTTTTCAATTTATCAGATGATTTTGAATTTAATTCATTAAAATGTCAGAGAAAATCTAAGTCCCTACAAATAAACACTCAGATTATAACCCCCTACAATGACAATCTGGTAAACCTGCTATCTTACAGGCTAACTTGCAGCCGCCGTTTGAAAACATACTTTCTAAATGTTTTTTAGTGCATGGAACATCGGGATTGATTTTCTTGCCAAGCTTTTTAATAATTTCCCTTGGATCAGGGGCAATACCATATTCTGGATAATAGTCCCGTAAAAAATTAATAATGTGCCAATGGCATTCCGTCAGTTCAAGGTTATGTTCTTTTGCCATTCCTATAGCAAAATCCTTGTTCCATGCGTCAAAATTAATCAGATAACCTTTGCTATTAAGTTCTAAACCTTTATTTTGATTTGACATACCCCATCCCCTTCACTTGCGTTAAAGATTTAAAAAATCATTACAAATAGCATACTGTTTTTGTGCTTCGTTATCAATGGTGCGGCTGTCACTTTCGATCATTTCACAGTTTTTGGCCATTCGGGTTTGCATGGCACATTTCCAGGCTAAATTATTCTTGATGGAAGAGTTATTACCCAGATGGTCCATTGGAGTTAAACAGGCTTTGGTTGCAGTAGCAATAAAATGAGCTGCCTGTGCAGGCCAGTCAGCATCATCTCCACAGGCAGTATAAGTCTTTACTGCTAATGATTTGACGCTTTTATAGGCTGCATCAAAATCATTCTCTTCAGATACAGAACCTGAAGTCATTTTATTCCGAGCCAGTTTAAGAGCATGCTTAATTATGGGATCCGAATTCAGATACACAACACTTTCAACAAATTGTGCAGCCAATACTCTTTGATCAGCAATGGTGAGTTCTGACAGTGCCTGTTTAAACTCCTGATCATTATGTATAGTCATCGTTTTTCTCACTTTCTGTCTATTGTTTATCTTCGACCAGATGTTCAGCAATTACCTCGGTCAGTCCAACAATAGGGATATCCATTTCGTTTTCTTCAAGACCTTCTTCCATGACCAATCGACAGTTTGCACAGGCAGTGACGAGGGTATCAACATTGAGTTCGTCCAGTTGGGCTTTTTTACGCTTAAATGCCTTAAACCTTAATTTATCAGCACGTTCATTAGCACTGACACCTCCACCACCGCCGCAACACCAGTTCATACGTCCATGGTCAGTCATTTCAACAAAATTTTCAGCAACAGCTTCCAGCAGATGACGAGGCTGAGCTTCTACACCCCCGCGACGTACTATCTGGCAGGGGTCATGAAAGGTTAAACGAGCCGTTTCTTTGCCTGATGTTTTCAGACGCCCACTTTGCTTTAGCTCTTCAAGTAATTCAAGAATATGAATCACTTTAAAGTTATAAGGTCTGCCAATAAAATTTGGGCCATCCCAGCGAATGGCAGCATAGGCATGACCACACTCCGGACTAATCACATATTTTACTTTGAGTTTCTCTGCACCTGCGACCACCCTTTCAACTAATTGAGCAGCCACCACACTATTACCTATCTGCACACCTGAGTTGGTAGCTTCAAAGGCTTCGGAGCAAAGCGTCCAACTCACATCAGCCTGTTTAAAAATACGTGCCAGAGCTTCTATATATTCGGGGAAGTTAATAATTTCCATAGAGGACAAAAGCGCCAGATAATCAGCCCCTTCAATATCCATAGGAATGGTCAGCCCCGTATCAGCCTCAACATGTTTAATTTGCGCTTGTAATGCACCCAGTCTGATACCCATCGGGCTACCAATCTCAACAGCACGCTGGGTTGCCGCAACCAGCCCCTCGGGCGAGTAGTCAGATGCCGCCAGAGCTTCTTTTACTTTACGAATAATATACGCGATATCAATGCCAATCGGGCACACCATACTGCAGCGGCTACACATCGAACAGCCGTCATAAACTAACTCTTCCCAGTTAGCCAGATCCGCTTCAGTCAATGATTCTGTCAAACCCAGTTTTTTACCCAGCTTCCCCCAGAAAGTATATTCTTCCTGCCAGACCTTGCGCATAGGTTCTGTTTTGTAAATAGGCGTATAACGGGGATCACGGGTTTCAGTATAAAACAGACAGGCTTCTGCACAAATTCCACAGTGCACACAACTGGAGAAAAAGGATTTAACTTTGGTATCCATTTGTGCCCGTAGTGTTTGTAAACCACGCTCCAGCCTTTCACTCATTATCAACCCCTTTGTATACTCTTTAGGACTTTAGGAAATTTATTTTCGTAAAAACTCATTATCCTGGTGATTAATAAAATCACTACGAACTAATGCCGCGTCGTCCAAACCATGCTCCGGTAAAGGCTCGGCTTGGTATAAATGTAAAAGCATGCATTAAACGACTAAATGGAAAATAAATCAGAAACAATTC
>WTAX01000314.1 GCA_013139395.1 Gammaproteobacteria bacterium
TGGCATTGATAATATCCATCTTAAGAACCTCATTACAGACACATAGATTTCGGTCTAAATTCTTCTTAAGAATAGGTGGAAGTTTATCCAGAGGATTTGTGACAGGATCAATTTTCAAAGTATAAACACCCTTTCTAACCATAGTCAAATCAAAACAATAAAGGGGACAGAGTATAAACCTTTTCAGTTTACCTCAAAATGATTTACCCATATAAAATAATTTTTACTCTGACCCCAAATACTTTGATTTACGTACATGGGATTTCCTTTTTGTTATTGGTGCGCATAACGACTGCGTCTGAGGAGCGAAAAGCTTTGCTGCTTTTTTAAGCAAAGCTTTTCGCTTCCTTCCGCACGCACTGGTTATATCATTTTTTTGTTTCAATAGATGGCTGTCCCACATTGCTTTTTGATTTTTCGATAAAAATGACGGGGCTTATTTTTAATAGCAACTCATGCTTTTCTTTCGATAGGGAGCTATTATTTTTTAAAGACTCTATCGTATAATTCTGAATATCAACTTCAATTTCAGCATAGTCAAATTTGTACTCTTTTTTCCAATTTATATTTGTTATTTCACCCTTACTTCTTAATTTATATAGATTTATGTCTGGATACTCATCAAAAGAAGATACGCTTATGTAGTATGAATATTTACAAATACCATGTGTTTCGATAAAACAATCTTCCCCGTGATAAGGAATACGATAAAGTCGTAAATACAAGTCTTTATCAATATTTTTATTTAGGCTATTTAGTTCAATCACATCTCCATAAGCTAAAATCTGTTTCAGCTCTAAAGAGCTATCTGTAGGTTGTATTGAGCAAGCAGATAATAATAGTACAGCTACTAAAATAATAATTTTCATGTCACACCTAGTTTACTGATAAATGAATGTGATCGCCATGACCGTTAATAGGATGGTTATTGCCTAATTTTTTTTTCAAGTGCGGTCCAAAATTTTCTCTGCGAAAGGGTGTATTTTCAAAATTAATTTGAATAGCATCGACAATAGACTTTACTAAAGGGTTTGAAGGATAGAATAAGGACATTTTATATCCATTTATTCTTGATATATCTACAGCCTTACCCTTTCCTTGAACATGACGACTAGGTAATTTATGTTGGTCATTAGCTGATGAGATATAAATTTTGTTTAAATTATGACCAGAAACAATTGTAGGCTTTATAATCACTCTCAAAGCATTGATAATATTTAGATCTACATCTTTATTTACATGGGGTGAAAATTCTACAGTAACTCCATTAATATTTGACGGAATGTTCGGCATTCTAAGTTCCTTTTAGTTATGTAACTTAATGTGGTATTTATAAGACCACAAATGAGTGTTAAATATTACTCGATTTTATTGATTTTAAATTTTTTGTTTTATTTGCAGCATATAAGCTGTTGATTTAATAGTATTATAATACAAACTATGTAAACAAAAATGGTCATTGTTTGCAAAAATAAGTTATTCTACACCATCAATATAACGCCAAAATCATCGGGCCTCTTTTTGCCTCCGATGCATTTTCTTGTTATGCCTTGTATTTTAGTGAACAAACTTAATTTCTAAGTGGCACCCAACGGCATCAGCATATTTTTTTAGGGTGGCAATAGATGGTGAGTGGCGACCACTTGTTAAAGAGGATTCAAGTCTGGTAATTGCGGGAGGTTTAGTTCCCATGCGCTCTGCTACTTCTGCTTGGCTTAAACCTGCATCTGTTCGTGCTTTTAGCATTTCACGTAACAAGTCAAATTCTGGCTTTAACGCATCGTATTCCTCTTTGACTGCTTTATTTTTTAATGCTTTCTCTTTTAACTGGCTATGACTCATCATTTGATACCTCTTTCATTCTTTGAATGGCCAATTTTAGATCTTTCTTTGGTGTTTTCTGAGTTTTTTTAACGAACACATGAAGCATGACTATTCGTTTTCCTACTTTAGTGCAATAGAAAACACGAGCAATACCTTCTTTGCTTTTTAACCGTAACTCAAACAGCCCTTTGTCAATGGCTTTGGTGTGTGGCATACCAAGATTAGAGCCAAATTCAATCATGAGTTCGGTGAGGTGAAGATAACGGGCCAAAAGGCCTTCAGGAATTCCTAAGACTTCTTGTTCAAGTTCAGGACTGTAATATTCTATGTTCCATGCCATAGATATAAAGTAACATATTTGTTATGTTTGATCAAATAGGATATTGGAGTGTTCTGAAAGCATAACGATTCAATAACCGGCAGACGAAGCGAAGCTTTGGCTGTCCGGCGCACGTTTTTTGTGCGCGAAGTTCATTGGCTTGTTAGAAATTTGTTATTTTCGGAAAGTTCTTGTTTTTCAAAAATTAAAACGGCATAAAATATTGCTATTGATACTACGCCCGTTACAGCACCGAAAAATGCCCATAAAAATGGTTTTGAATCATGTTTTTTTGCAAATAGAAACAGCCAAATAGCTACTGCTATTTTTGTAGCAAATGCAAGTAAAGGCTTTATAGCTGACAATATTATAATTACTTTTTGTATATCAATATTATTTTCTTTAAATAATTGTGCTAATTGAGATTTGTTGTCAATAATTGCACCAGCAGATTCTGTTAATAACCATGACAGGCTTATATTTACAATATATTCAAGTATAAAAAGCGGTATAAACCATAAAAGTAATTTTTCTAGATCCTTCAATTTACATCCTTTCTAACGTTGCTATGATTTGGCGCTGGGTCAAGGAAAGAGTTAATTGAAAAATGACTCTCTTTAACCAAAACTCATAACTTTTTTAAAAATTGCTAAGACCCAGCGATCAAATCCATAGCCTGGTTATAACTTATTTATTGTTTCATCAAACCAAATATCTTCATAGTTTTCTGAAATTAAAAACCTGAAGCCTACAGGTAGAGCTAGATATTTCTCAACTGAAGGTAAATATTCATGTATGTGTTCAACATGTAATGGTTTAAAAAAATCAGGGTCTTCTGAAAATTTTTCTCCACACCATATGTACCATCCACATGTACCATTTTCAATTGGATGACGTAACCCATTAATGGGTAATTGTCCAATTGTTTGCAATGCAATGCCAAGTTTTTCATTGGGACTTGGAATTACTTCAATTACCCCATGAGTACAGCAAATGGATTTTTGTTCTTTAGCTACTACCATAATTGCTATTTTTCAATATAACGTTCACTTCAATGTGCAGTGGGGCTCCCAGAGAAGAAATTAAAAAGGGAAAGCCAAGAACTACACTCTAAATTTTAAATAGACGCTAAGCCCCACTGACACATTGCAAGTACTGGCTATAAAGGACTATTTTATATTTAATTTACTTACGGTCTGTACTAAATTGAATGGTTTTTTGCCTATGCTTTTTTCTAAATACTCTCTTAATTTTAAGGGTAAAGTTATATAATTGGCCACATGCTCCAATTCATTATCTATTGCTGGATATATCAAGTTTGATGCTATATCTAATGTGTTTTTGTAATCTAAATTATAACCTCTTTGTATAGAAGCTAGCATACCGATATCGTAAGCAAAACGGAGTTGTGCTTCACTTCTACAGTTAAAAGTATTGTTATAGTCCAAATATACTAAACCTACAATGATGTCTTTTTTTGTAGCATTTATTGATTTTAAATATTTTGAATCAAGTATAAATTCAGTCTCACGTTTTTCATCGCAAAATTTAACTTTCTTTCCAAAGCGGGCAGTTGAAATTGCAATATTTCTTTTTACATAGTTAATAACATCAGTATTAACATCTGGTGGTGTTGATTGAGCAAAAACATTTATACTTAAAAATACTGAAGAAATTATTATAAGAAAAAAATATATTTTGAAATTATTTATCATCACAGGCATCCTAGTTTAAAAATCATATAAAACGACAACCATCATGGAGGCCAGTCCAAAATCTTAGAAGTTTATCATTGTAGTGCAATTGATAGTGTATTATCATTCTTTCCATGTCTTTTCGGATATAACTTTTAGTTATATCTGGGACTGCTCTTAATGATTCAGCGTACACATTCCAATCAGTTTGACTAATATTATATGCAGCATTTAATGTATTGCTTTTTGTGAAAATACTTGAAATGACGCCAATTGATGTGACTACTGCAATTGAATTGCCAGAGCCAATTTTTTGTTTGATTTTCTTAATTGTATCTCGACTTTTGGTGTCAAGACGTAATCCTTGAATAGGTTGACATGAGCCCATAAAAAATCCTTTTTTTATTTTTAAATAAAAACATTAACATGTATTAATATACTCTGTCAAATTCCATTTGTTTTATAACGACTGCGTCTGAGGAGCGAAAAGCTTTGATTGTGCTTTTTCAAGCAAAGCTTTTCGCTTCCTTCAGCACGCGCTTGTTAGTTTTTTATTATAACTCTTTGTGTATGTTTCTTCTGATTTTCAACAAGATGTTCACCACGTTTTATTTTTAAAAAAGCATTCGCAGCGCTCCATGCATAAAACCCTCCGAAAGGAATGGTAAATATGAGTTGAATGGCCATAACCGATAAACTGGTATTTAAATGACTTTGAAGAAGAAATGGTCCTAAAGCAATAAAGGCAAAAAACATATACCACAAAAAATATATACTCTTACGCCAATTTCTTGACCAACTATTGATATATTTACTCTTGAAGGTGAGCTTAAGATCTCCTTTTGTTTCTATTTTTTCCATTAGCTGTTTTGAAAGGACATAATCTTTTAGACACTGAACAGGATCTTTTAATGATAAAATGTATTCAATTTCATATGCTTTTACTGTACTTGTTCCAGCTATAGCTTGATAACCCTTTTCAAGTGGGTATGGATGAATATTATCTTCATGTACTTCATTTAAGAATTTTTTGGCAAATTCATATTCTTCTCGAAGATGTTTTTTTCTACCTATTCTAATCTCATATATTACTCTCCATATACTAAATATAGCTACAAATGCTCCTATTAATTTGGCCGATGTTGCAATATCCATATTTTTATTATTCCTATATGTAGTATGTAGTTCAAAAAACTAACGACTGACTCACGGGTGAAATTTTCTTTGGCGCTTTTCAGCCAAAGAAAATTTTATCCGGTGCAGTCTCTGGTTAGAAGATTTAGCTCATTAATAATAATTTTTGAGCATTCTTCAGGGTTTACTTGCAACACAAAATGAGAGCCTTTAACTTTAAAAAACTTGTAATTTTTTGTGGCATTTTCGATTGTAACTGCATTGCGTGGAGAAACTAAATTATCACTGTTTTCTTGAATGTAAATGCAGTTTTTTGCAATTGGTTCAATATGTGTTGATAAACGTGCCATTTCTTTAATTCTAAACTCCATTACCTGATTATTCACTTTTGATAA
>WTAX01000045.1 GCA_013139395.1 Gammaproteobacteria bacterium
ACAAAGGTGAACTTGAAATCTTACTTATCTTATCCAGCAAGAAAAAACATTATGTTATCCCTAAGGGCATTAAAGAGCCCGGGCTCTCTGCTCGTGAATCTGCAGAAAAAGAAGCATTGGAAGAAGCCGGTATAAAAGGAAAAGTGGCCTTACATCCTATTGGCTCTTATACTTGTAATAAATGGGAAGCGACTTGTACTGTTAGTGTATACCCGATGGAAGTCACTTTTGTGCTTGACGAGGAAGATTGGGAAGAAAAACATCGCACTAGAGAATGGTTCAAACCCGATATTGCTGCAAAAAAATTATTTCAACCTGCTTTAAAACCTATGGTAATTAATTTAGCATCACTGATAAAAAAAGATGAAATGAGGCCAGAAAAATGAGACAAAATAAAAAAACATTTTCACACTTATCATTACAGGATGCTAAGTCTATTCAACCCATATTAAAATCTATTGAAAAAGGGCTTGCAAATGGAGAAATGACATTTAGCGATGAGGATGACAAAATTGTACTCAAACCCGAAGGTTTATTAAGATTTAAAGTCACGGCATCAGAATCAGAAACCAAACATCAATTGAATATTAAAATTAGTTGGAATATTGATGATCCGAAATTAGATGATAAATCGATACTATCTATATCCACTGGGAGTTCACCCAAAAAAGCAATCAAGGATATATGTAAATAATACAATGAATAATTTTAGCAGCTCAAATCCTATCTTACATTTTTAAAGTGATAATAACATATTACTTAGGAGATTATTCTCAGTTCCTATTCACTTATCTTTTATATATAAAAGATACTAAAACTTCTATTTATTCCCACTAATATGAGCTTTTGGAACCTGTGCAGATAGTAAATCACCAAGTGCGTTAATATTTTCATACCCTTCCAGTCTCACCCCACGATTGTTTTTAAGTTTAATCTGAATATGTTGAAGAGTCCCTTTATGTCGATAGAAATTTAATGCTGCAATATCATTAGTATTCAATTCTGAAACTTCACCATTGGTATGAAACTGAAGTTTTTCTGGATGTACTTCAATCCAATGTTCTTTAACCATACGAAGATAACGGCGATAACGATAATAACCTATCAAATTAGACAAAATAATAAAGCCCATTATCGACCAATACAAAACATCATTGTATTTTTCTGGGTACTCATTATTATGATAAGCAATAAATATCACCAGTACCGTTGCAAAGAATCCACCAATTTTAATATTTTTACTTCGCTTTTGAAGTTCATCTTTCCCGATTTTAAAGCGCATTATAGCTATTCCCTGTAAAATTAATTCTTTAATCGATTAGTTTTAATCTAAGCTGATAAGGAATAGCAATCCATTTCCTAGCCTAAAAATTTACCTTCACGTAATCTCTGAGCTTCCATTCTTTCAAGTTCATGAGCACCTGAATAAACGACTTTACTATCAGGCACAAAATTAAGTTCAGAATTTAAACGTTGATAAGGAACGCTATTTAAAATGGTTTTAATCGCATTGAGCCGAGCCTTATGTTTGTTATTGGCTCGAATAATAGTCCAGGGTGTTGAAACGCTATGAGTTTTCTTTAACATTCTATATTTTAAATTGGTAAAATCATCCCAGCGCTCCTGTGCCTGAACATCCAATTCAGATAATTTCCAACGTCTCAAAGGATCAGCTCCATCAGATTCAAATCGTTTTGCCTGTTCTTCTCTGGTTACACTAAAGTATAATTTAACTAAAATTGTACCTTGACGAACCAGATCTTTTTCAAATCCGGTGACCGCTTTCATAAAATTTTTGTATTCCAATTCAGTACAAAAGTTTAAAACCGGTTCAACCATAGCACGGTTATACCAACTACGATCAAAAAACACCACCTCGCCTCCAGTTGGAAAATGACTGATATGTCTTTGAAAAAACCATTGTGTCTTTTGCTTCTCTGTCGGCTTACCCAAAGCAACAATACGATAACGCTTTTCATTCATATAACGCGTGACCCTGCGTATGGCCCCGCCCTTTCCTGAAGCGCCACGACCTTCAAACAAAACAATCATTCGTTTACCCGATTCTTCGAGATATTTCTGCATCTGAAGAAGTTCTGCCTGATAGGGTTTTAAAGACTGTTCCAGTTCACATTTTCTAATAGCCTCGGAATTATTCTTTTTTAATACTGCGTTTTCTAATTTAAGTTGATTATTTGTCTCAATCAACTTTTTTAAACTCAAATTATTATCAACCATGCTTTCAACCATCAATAGAACTCTCAATTTAGAATATATAATTCAATATAAAACG
Source organism: Gammaproteobacteria bacterium (assembly GCA_013139395.1). Taxonomy (GTDB): domain Bacteria; phylum Pseudomonadota; class Gammaproteobacteria; order GRL18; family GRL18; genus GRL18. The sequence goes on from WTAX01000045.1 coordinate 2,294, forward strand.
TAACTACTCAGCGTATATTTATAAAAATAAGTGACCATAGGCTTAACAAACGTTATTTAGAAATATACGCTGAGTAGTTACCTAAATTATATCTATTTTAAAGCCTTTCAATACGAATTTTTATTACTGTTCGTTCATCAGCTTCTAATACTGAAAGCCGATAGCCTTGTTCCTCAACAATATCACCGACCTTAGGGATTGTGCGTAAGCGACTGGTAATAAAACCACCTACAGTATGAGCCTCTTCTACAGGCAGTTTTACATATAAAATATCATTCACTTCAGAAATA
>WTAX01000498.1 GCA_013139395.1 Gammaproteobacteria bacterium
ATGGCGTTATTATTGCATATAATATAAATTGCTACGTTAGTAGCGGATAAATAACTTAAAAAAATAGGGGAATAATCTTGAGTAAATATAAAATAAAATCCTTATTCAAAGGATGTGCCATACTCGCAATTTCTGCGTCCATTAATGTCTATGCTGAAGGAAATCGATACGATCTTCCACGTAATTATCACTCGGATATCAGTGCAGCAAAAGCCTACATACTTACAAACCATGATGAAGGTAATGTTGGAAAAAATGATTTCGCTAACGCTGTAATCATTGATGTGCGAACAGTTGAAGAATATGGTGCTGGTCATCCTTCAAGATCCTACAACATTCCGTTTCCACATATTCAGAGCAGACCAAATAAGCCAGACTATATATCTCAAGAACCAGAGCAATTCGTTTATGATGTTATGGCTGCATTTCCTGATACTAGTACGCCCATTCTTACACTATGTCGCACCGGCTATCGAAGTGTACTGGCAGGAAACCTACTTGCAGATGCAGGTTATACAAATGTAAGGAACATTTGGCAGGGCTTTGTTGGTAGAACAAAAGTAGATACAGCTGGAAATACTCTGGATCTAAACAATAATGGAGTAGACGGTGACTCTGGTGATTTAGATGGTTGGTCTGGCTACCAGGAATTACCTGTCAGCACAAAACTGCTACCACAGTTAATCTATGCACCTTATGAATACCTATATTACGAATAATATAGATCTTTTATAAAGTTAAAATATCAATACAACTTTCCGAGTAAAAAAACGGCAGTCTTTATGGCTGTCGTTTTTTATTGGTTAATATAAAGATCTTTAAATGACAGGTTATGACTGAACTGTCTTTTTCAGATATTGGGAATGGTTGTCAGAAAACTTTACACTTATAAATCTTATAATATCCTCAATTGACTGCTTATGCTGATGACTTGCCGATTCCAGAGGTAAAATGAACGTCTGTTATCCTGGTTGAAAGCACCCATTTTTCAATAGGTGCTCAATCCTCTTAAATTAATCAGACTTCAGTCTGTTCAGCCATTTCTAGGGCATCATCAACCTCAATACCCAGATAGCGAACAGTGCTTTCTAGCTTAGAATGTCCAAGAAGTATTTGAACTGCTCTTAGGTTTCTTGTTCTGCGGTAAATTAAAGATGCTTTCGTTCGACGTAGTGAGTGTGTACCATAATCATAAGAGTTTAAACCAATTTCTGAAACCCATCCTTTTACAATCCTTGCATACTGACGAGTTGAAAGATGTTGTGAATCCTTAATTCGGCTTTTGAATAAAAAGTCATTCCTGTTCAATTTAGAAAATTCAATCCAATTTGAAACAGATTCACGAGTTTGTTGTGTAATTTCAAATTGAACAGAATTATGTGTTTTTTGCTGTATGACTATGGCTCGTTTAGCTATTTGCAAACCATGAGCAATATCAGAGACTCGAAGCTTCACTAAATCACAGCCACTGAGCTTGCTATCAATGGCCATATTGAACAGTGCTAGATCACGAATGCGGTTGGAAATCTGAAGCCGAATACGAATGGCCCATATCTCTTTTATTTTGAGTGCTGGTTTCTGACCAACCAGCTTACCTTTGTTCCAGGGTATATTTTTTTGCGATGTATTTTTTATAATATCCATAACTGATCCTCCATTGGTTGGTAGTAATCAAATTATGGTTTAATATTTATAATGACCGACAGAAGTCGACCCTATTTAGTCGATTACAGCTTCTTGAAGGTCTCTTTAATGCTCATTGCGGACGGTCACTATTAGGACCATGAACTAGTGCTGTTTGTACTTAGCACTAATTGACTGATTTTATTCTGAATATCACCCAGAGCAAAAGCAGCCATTCAAAAAATCAAATAAATCACCATTGAGCTGTAAAAATTAATAGCCAGTTTGATCACAGGCTGGTAGTTGATCAGTCTGCAATGTGGTGGAAGCAGACCTTCGGTGAATGCGGGTATTGACCTAAACCAGCTATTGATGAAAAAAATCTTTAACAGTCTGACTTCCAGTTTGCGGTAATTTTAAAGCGATGTAGTTTTAATATTACGATGGCAATTAATATGTCGGTTCAGTGGCGAATGAAGACACTCAGTATCTTTGTAAAATTGGCTCTTCTCAGCAAAAGCGGTCAGTTGAACCCACAGCTCATAAGGGTCATTGAGTCCCTGTATTGATGACGGCTGCCATATGCCAGAAGGGTTTTAGGTTTCAGATATCCACTTTCTTGCGTTGCTGATATCTTCAAATATTCTAACTGAACCATTGGGTTGGAGTGATATTAATGTTTTAATGTATTCTGCAATCGATAAAAATATTTTAGAACGCCTGATAATACAAGCCACTTTAATATTTTTAGCTGATATATTGTGGCGGTTCCCGCAGTATTATTATCTTCAGCACTTTCACAATCTCGGAAACTGTAATTATGAACCCAGGATCCAGAACAATAGTACTATTTTGAATATTGAAAGGTGATATGTTATGGCAAGTGGTGGAGGTGTATCACGAGTAGTCAGGATGGTTGTTTGTCAATTGAAGCGTTCTGCCCGTAAAGAAGCCAATCAAATAGAAATAAAAGATGCAGAAAGAGAAAGTCAACGTCAGGCACGGGAACTGAAAAAGGCTTTTCTACAGGAGGAAAAAAAGGCCATTGCCATGGAAAAAAAAGCTCAATTTAAAGAGACTATGACTCTTGCCACTCAAGCCTATAAGCAACGTTGTATGGAACGAAAAATGCTCAGAGAAAAAATCATTAACGAAGAACTTAGGTAAATGGACATGGATTTTAACGTAGTTTTAGCTGTGTTTATTACACTGTTAATTTCAATTCCGGTGTCCTATTTTATGACTAAACGGAAACTTGAAAAACAACTTGAGGACTATAAATCATTTTTAGATGCTATCTCTCACAAAGAGGGAGAACTTGAGATATTAGAAGAAAAAATAAAAGAGGCAGAGAAATCGCACTCTTCTCTGGATCGTGAAACCAAAAGTTTGCAATCTTTAAAATCCAATGCAAACAAACTAAATCAGCAAGTGCGACATAACATGGGTCAATTGAAATCCATAAAAACTGAAATAAGTCATAAATCTGAACAAATTAGTAAACTCGATAGTGAAGTTAATGAACTTATGTCGAAAGTTGATCTCTATTCTCGATTGGAAGAATTTGTGGATATTGGGCATTATGAGATGCCAGATTATTTATATGAAACTTCAACTCGTTTTACAGAAGAAATTAAACGAGTTCGTGATAAACAAAAAACACTCATTAAAGAAAAGAACGCGGTAATCTATCCAGAGACAACCACTATAACCAGCGATAAATCCTATAATAAAAAAATTCTGGATGGCCAAGTGAAGTTGATTTTAACAGCATTTAATATCGATTGTGATGAATTAATTGGGAAAGTGAATCCAGGTAATTTTACAAGAACATTGGAGCGTATCGAAATACTGGCCAATACCCTGGAAAAATCTGCTGCTACTTTACATTGTGGTTTCAATCTCAAGTACATAGAAATGAAATATAATGAATGTCGTCTGCAATATCAATTCACCTTAAAAAGGCAGGAAGAACGAGAAGAAGAAAAAGCCCGAAAAGAACTTAGTGAGGCATCAGAAATCGATAGAACTTAAGACGTACCGCTGTTGACCTATACCTGACATTTGGTGTTCAATGTCTTTTATTGATTGATTCCCATAAAGCGGAAATTTACAAAGCTAAGAAATCCCAGAATAAATTTTCTGGATTTTCCATCAACATTTTCCTGATTTGAAGCAACAAAATTGTAGAATTCCTAACTTATATATTGAAAAGTATTTTTGAATATCCTATCCTTCTAGTAGGGAAGAATTATAAAGGGAGATATATTATGAAAAGCAAACTGATGATAACAGCCGTAGTCGTTTTACTAATGGGTATGAGCGGAACCATTATGGCAAAGGGTGATCCCATAGCAGGAAAATCTAAAGCTTATATATGTGCCAGCTGTCATGGAGTCAACGGCGAAGGTGTAGAACAAAACCCAAAGATTGCAGGTATGGCTGCAGGACACTTTATCAAACAAATGAAAGCTTACAAAACAGGTGAGCATAATCACCCCATGATGGAGATGTCGTTACAAAAACTTAGCGAGCAAGATTTGGAAGACATGGCCGCCTATTACGCTTCACTTAAATAAAAACTAAAAACTAAAAACTTGATCGGTTGCAGTGCAAGATTATACACAGGACAGCGATTTGGAGTTATACAGTTTTTTGAAACAGGATCATAAGTACCACCGTCAGGGCAAGAAGAATCAATAAAAATAACAGATGAATAAGTTATCTGAACAGGATTTGAAATTTGATAAAATCCATTAATTGGTCCTAAGGGAGGTGGATTCAACTTACTGAAACTGCTGCTTTTTGCTAAAAACTAAGGTGGATAAAATTGGCTCAAATTGCTGCAAAGTACAATTAACGTACCTGGTGTTGTTTTCAAACAAAAATATTTTAGTTTTATCAGATAATAGCTCTTCATGACCTAAACCGCCCATTACTGGCATATTTATATCTTTATTTAACTTTCCAGATAGCGTTAATTTCAACATCTATTAATCTATTAGAGGCTGTTTTCCGAATAACACCTAAGTAGGCTCAACGTCTCGTTAACAATATTATTGTTAACTGGATTACAGAATGTTATTCTTATTAAAAACATGGTTTTATGGGAAAACAATCAATTTTTTTATTTATTGTTAACCGGACTGTCCATCCAAATGTTAGCAATAAAAATACGAGGTTTATCACTTGAAGATACTAAAGACGTTACTGATACTCTTTGTTTTGGTTCTGCCCTTCAGTCAGTCTTGGGCGGTTGGAAAATTGATGCTGCAGAAAGTTACCGGAGAGGTATATGCAATTGTTGGTGAGCTTGATAACCGAACTGCGGATAATCTAGGAAATAATGCAACATTTGGATTTGTTGTTACTGCAGAAGGTGTTGTGCTAATTGATTCAGGGGGTACTTATCAGGGTGCTCAAGAAATTGAACAGCTGATTAAAACGGTTACAGATAAGCCGGTGGTTACAGTAATCAATACCGGAGGACAAGACCATCGCTGGTTAGGTAATGGATATTATAAAGAACTAGGAGCACAAATTATTGCCAGTGAAGATGCGGTGAATGACCAAAAAGCACGTACTCAGGATCAATTTATTATGCTGGGAAATCTAATTGGAGATAAAGGCATGAAAGGTACAGATGCTGTTTATGCCGAAATAACATTCAAAGAAAAGTTAGAGCTTGAATTGGGTGACACCACTTTTATGATTTATCATGTTGGTCAGGCACATACGCCAGGTGATAGTTTTATTTGGCTCCCTCGAGAAAAGGTTATGTTCACTGGTGATATTGTTTATGTTGACCGTATGCTGGGTGTGGGAACGCAATCAAATAGTAAAAGTTGGGTCAACGTCTATCAAACAATGGCTGCATACAAACCTCAATATTTGATACCTGGGCACGGTCAAGCAACGAATATAAGCCAAGCTAATAAAGACACCTATGATTATTTGGTGTTTTTGCGTAAGTCGGTTTCTGATTACATGGAAAATGGTGGTGATATTACGGATATAAGTAGTTTAAATCAGTCAAAATTTAACTACCTTTTGAATTATGAAACACTTTCCGGCAGAAATGCGCAGCAAGTTTATACCGAAATGGAGTGGGAATAAATTGCTGCTTTTTGCTAAAATTCAGGATGGATAAAATTGACTCAAATTGCTGCAATGTACAATGAGCAGCAATTTTAGACTGACTTATATACGGAGTTAGAATCAGTGCTTTGGGACAATTCCAGCTGTTACACGAATGTCCGCTTAGAGCATATTGCTGTCAGATCAATTACCAGTATGTGCTCTTAGTTCTAATTTTGAAAATCTTCATGCATCCTATTTTTGAATAATTCTGAATGGCCGGTATCTGGAAATGAAAAATATAGTAGGCAAA
>WTAX01000347.1 GCA_013139395.1 Gammaproteobacteria bacterium
ATCACATTAGGCAACTGTGTAATTCGGTTAAGTGCCCGACTCAATTGTGCTATTCCTGCTATCTCTAATGATAACCTCATCCTCGCTGAATAATCTGATTTATTTGTTGTAGTATTCACACCTAATACATTAATTTCTAAATTTGCCAAAATTGATGTGATGTCACGTAATAAACCTTGTCGATCCATGGCAATTAATTCTATCGTCACGGTATAACACTGATTGATTTCATGATTCCACTCAACTTCTGTTAAGCGCTCACTATTTTCTTCTAATGCATGTTGTACATTATGGCAATCGCTGCGATGTATAGTAATCCCTCTATTTTTGGTTATAAAGCCTACAATAGAATCACCAGGAACAGGTTTACAACATTGCGCAATTTGCGTAAGCACATTGTCTACACCATAAATGGTTACATCACCTGAACCTTGAGGTAATAATTCAATCGTTTGCTGAACCGGCTCTTCCCTTTGATCTTTATGTTTATCACTATGACCACCCAGCTCCTGAATAGATGAAGCAATTTGACCTGTGGTAATTTCACCTCGTCCAATTTCAGCAAATAAATGATCAGTTTTATCAAAATGAAAATAATGTGCCAGTTTTTCATGAGAGATATTGGAAATACCCAGCCGATGCAATTCTTTTTCCAGGATCTCACGACCAGCTAGTAAGTTTTGCTCAAGATTCTGTTGTTTAAACCAATGTCTCACCTTGGCTCTGGCTCTGGAAGTTTTTAAATAGCCTAATTGTGGGTTTAACCAGTCTCTACTCGGTGAACCATTTTTTGTGGTTAATATATGAACCTGCTCACCACTTTTTAACTCATAAGTTAAGGGCACCATTTTGCCATTCACTTTTGCCCCTCGACAACGAGCTCCAACTTCCGTATGAACATAAAAAGCAAAATCAAGAGGCGTTGCCCCCTGCGGCATATCAATAATTTCACCTTCAGGAGTCATCACATAAACACGATCCTGAAACACTTCAGATTTGAAGCGATCAATAAAGTCCCCGGCATCTTTTTCTTCATCTTTCCATTCTAATAATTGACGTAACCAGGCAATTTTTTGTTCATAATGACCGCTTTGTTTGCCTCCTTCTTTGTATCGCCAATGTGCGGCCACACCATATTCTGCATGTTTATGCATTTCATAGGTACGAATCTGTATTTCCAGCGTTTTACCTTGAGGGCCGACAACAGCAGTATGAATTGATTGATAGTTATTTTCTTTTGGTGTGGCAATATAATCGTCAAATTCATAAGGTATATGACGCCAGATAGTATGCACAACGCCCAGAGCATGGTAACAATCCTTTAACTTGTCAACATGAATTCTGACCGCACGTAAGTCATAAAGCTGATGAAAGCCCAGATTTTTACGCTGCATTTTTTTCCAAATACTATAAATATGTTTGGAACGTCCTGTCACTTCACCTTGAATATGGTTTTTAGTTAAATTTTTCTGAATAATATGGACGACTTCATCAATATATTTATCTCTGTCAACTTTACGTTCAGCCAGATATCTGGCAATTTTTTTATAATTGTATTCATCAAGAAAACGAAAAGCCAAATCTTCAAGCTCCCATTTCAACTGCCAGATACCCAGACGATTGGCTAAGGGCGCATAAATTTCGGCGGTTTCACTGGCAATAATTTTTTGTTTTTTTGCTGATAGTGAACCCAGAGTACGCATATTATGCAGTCGATCAGCTAATTTGATCATAACCACACGCACATCTTCAGCCATTGCTAATAATAATTTACGAAGATTTTCTGCTTTTAAGCCTTCTTTTTTTATCGTGCCGTGAATATCTGGTTTTAAATTGGCAAAGACTTTCATTTTTGTAACGCTATCAACCAGAGTCGCCACTTCCTTGCCGAATTTTTTTTCTAATTTAGTCAGTGAGATATCAGTATCTTCCACAACATCATGCAGAAGAGCTGCCATTAAGGATGGCGTATCAAGATTGAGAGAAAGAAGAATTTCTGCTACAGAAATAACATGAAAGACATAAGGCTCGCCAGAAGCTCGTATTTGCCCCTTATGTGCTTTGTTTGCAAATTCAAAGGCTTTATAGACGGAGTCGAGATCAACATGTTTATGATGTTTTTTAATTTTTTTTGCTAAAGCATTAAAACGCTCCTGAGGAGTATCTTGATTATCAGCAATTGCTTCGACATAAACCATATTTATTTACTTGTTATCAAAATAGAAAAATCCTTATATATTACCAGGATAGACAATATAGTTCTAAGATCCATTAAAAATCCAGCTTAAATCTATCATTGCAAATAAGCAACGAAATTTTTCTGATTTATTTAGGTTTAACTATTTAAACTTTTTGTGACTTATTTTTAAGTAATAAAATAATTTTAATGACTAATAAGATAATTGGCGCACTATGCATAAGCAGATCAAAAATATCTAATGGTTTTACTAATGCGCCGGACAACAGCATATTAATTTTTTCAATTAAATGCGGTTCACCGCCAATGGGTGCAGTACCCAATAATACCGCCATTATGATTAACATTGGAAAGGATAAATTGTCTAAAAGTCGAGTCATATTATTAATTCATTATTTTCTAATTAAAATTTGAGCTTAATAGATTTTTAATTTAATTACCATATTAATCTGATATATATCAATTATCATCTATAATTCAGGTATGAAAAATATAAAATTGTTCCATTTTCTGTTTATTACGTTATTTCATTTATTCTTCTGGAACACCACTTATGCAGAAAATAATGAGCCTGAAGACAATACCACTCTATCTGAACACTCATTAGCAACAGCTCAATATGTTGATACTCCCTATTCCTCTGAGCAGAAGGTTTTATTTGAGTTTTTTCTCGATGAGCCGGCAAAAATCAATGCCGCATTGTATTGGCTTCGCTCTTATATGAATACCTTAATTGATGAACCTTATTCACTTGCACCTGAATTTATGCATGTTATTGTTCTTATTCATGGTACTGAAATTGTCACTCTGGCTAAAAAAAATTATGCCAAATACAAAACTGCAGTGCAAAGAATGCGTTATTATGAGCAGTTAGGTGTTGAGTTTCGAGTCTGTGGTGATGCCGCTGATGACTATGGTTATACAGCAAAAGACTTTCATGGTTTTGTAAAAATCATTCCTTCAGCTATTGTTGAACTCGCTCATTGGCAAACACAAGGCTATGCTGTTATTCGTCCTTTGGTTTTTGAAAAAAAACACTCTATTGATGAAATACGATAAATTCTAAAGCGTTCACACACCGTTCATGCACCAGCAACTATAATAAGGTTATAAAGTAACTAATAAAGTCACGATACCACTACATAAAGGCTTCTTGTCATGAAAAATCTTACTCTACTATTATTTGTCATCCTGCTGCTGTCAGGATGCTCAACAAATCCCTATAATACCCAGACCAATTATAAAGGTGTTGAAATCACAAAAAGTGCGGCAATTGGCGCTGTGGGTGGTGCTGTAGCAGGCGTAGCTATTGGTGATAGCCGTAAGTCCACGTTAATTGGTGCGGGTATCGGTGCGTTAATTATGGGTGGTTCAAAAGCCTATCAGGAATATAGTGAATAGTATCGTTCTGTAATGTGGCAACACAGTATTTATTCTATTTACTGTGCATCCATAAATAAGGTGAATTCATTCGCTTAAAATAGCGGATTTTATCCACTTTCATTCCACCTCTCACCAGCAACTCCCATTCGGCTTTGATTAAAGCTGCATAGCTTTGAACCTGGAAAAATCAGTTGGCATCTACTGATTATTCCAGGTTGATAATAGCTCCAATAAAATTTTCAATAATTTACCAGCATTAGTCTCTTTCCCTTAAATCCAAAATAAAGGATAATACTCCTCACTTAATCAGGAGTATTTAATGAAATTTAGTGTTGATGAATTCCACAACTGGGAGAACAAAAAAGTCACCCTTCTGGGAATGTCCGGGGTTGGTAAAACCTACCTTTCTACTTTGCTGAGAGATTCTGAGTGGTTTCATTATTCAGGTGATTATCGAATCGGTACCCGTTATCTCGATGAGCCTATTATGGACGTCATCAAGCAGCAGGCTATGCAAGTGCCTTTTTTAAAAGAATTGCTTCGAAATGACTGGATATCAATTAAAAATAACATTAAAGTTCACGATCTTGGCCCCGTGTTAAGCTATATTGGTAAATTAGGCAACCCTGAGTTAGGTGGTGTTGAGCTGGAAGATTTTATACAGCGTCAGGCCTGCTATCGTGAAGGTGAAATTGCAGCCATGCTGGACGTGCCCAGTTTCATTAATAAGGCTCAGGATATATACGGCTATCAGCATTTTGTTAATGATGTGGGCGGCAGTCTGTGTGAATTAGATGATCCGCAAGTCATTAATACACTGGTACAGCATACTCTGATCCTCTATATACAGGTGACCAATAAAGAAGAAGAAAATAAACTCATCGAACGTGCTCAAAACGCACCCAAACCACTTTATTATCGCCCTGATTTTTTACAGGATGAACTGGCTGTTTATCTTAAAGAAAATAATTTTGACTATGCCGCGCAAATGATCCCGGATGAATTTACCCGCTGGGTATTTCCCAGATTATTTCATTCACGAATTCCCCGCTATGAAGCCATTGCCAAGCCTCATGGTTATACCGTAACATCAGAGGAAGTCGCACAGGTACGTGATCAACAGGATTTCTTACAATTACTGGAAACAGCTATTGCCAGAACGGTTTAACAGGAAGCATCGCCTATTGCAGGTGATAACTACATGAATAGAGATAAGAATAGTGATAATAACAGGGATAAAGTATGCCATTAGTTGCTCATAATCAGTTGCCTTCTTTTTCTCGTTTACGTGACGAAGGTATTAAGATCTTAACACCGATAACAGCCCAGCATCAGGATATTCGTGAATTGCATATTGGTTTATTGAATATGATGCCGGACGCTGCCCTTGCAGCTACTGAAAGGCAGTTTTTTCGATTAGTTGGAGAGAGTAATCCTATTGCTCAATTTTATGTTCATCCTTTTACTCTGGATGAAATCCCCCGTTCTCAAAAAGCCAGAGACTATTTATCACAATACTATGAGTCTTTTGCTGACATAAAAGAAATGGGACTGGATGCATTAATTATTACCGGTGCCAATGTCACAGGTTCCGAGTTATCTAATCAACCCTTTTGGGAGCCGTTAATTGAGGTCTTTGACTGGGCCTGGGACAATGTCACTTCCACTTTATGCTCCTGTCTGGCGACTCATGCAGTAATGGAATTTCGTTATGCACAAAAACGAAAAATACAAATGAATAAAACCTGGGGCGTATTTCCCCATCATGTTGTGGATAAACACCACCCGCTGACTAATGATATAAACACCCGTTTTGATGTCCCCCATTCACGCTGGAATTGCGTATCACAGCAACAATTTATCGATCAGAAGCTAAAAATTCTAGTCGAATCTGACACTGGCTTTGTTCATCTGGCCACCAGCCCCGATGGCTTTCGTCATGTTTTATTTCAGGGACACCCTGAATACGATAGCATTTCATTACTCAAAGAATACAAGCGTGAAGTGATGATCTTTAATCAGGGAGAACTTCAGACATACCCGTCATTTCCAGAAAATTATTTAGGTATTTTTGAAAAAGCTATTTTAAATGAATATCACCTTCGTTGTACTATGGCTCGTCAAAAAAATCAGAAACTACCTGAATTTCCCGAAACTCTGGTGAGCCAGAACATTGATATTACCTGGCACGATACCGCAGTGGAAGTGATTGGCAACTGGATGGGACTGATCTATCAAATAACCCATAAAGATCGTCATATTCCATTTATGGATAATATTGATGCCGATAACCCTTTAGGGTTATAGTCCGTGGGGACTCATATTTTTAGTGATTTTATACACCCTTTTTGCTATAGTTTAAATAACCAATTAAAACACTAGGTTATTTAAATTAGTTATTTAAACTTTTCATCATCACTTTTTGAGTATATAAAAATGAGTACAAAAATATATCACAATCCCCGTTGTTCCAAGTCCCGTCAAACTTTGCAATTATTAGAAGATAATAATGTTAAGCCTGAGATCGTTGAGTACTTAAAAACACCACCATCAAAGAGTGAATTAAAAGACATATTACAAGCATTAGATATGAAACCAAGAGATTTGATGCGTAAGGGTGAAGCAGAATATAAAGAAAATAATCTGGCTGATGCCTCATTAAGTGATGA
>WTAX01000454.1 GCA_013139395.1 Gammaproteobacteria bacterium
TTTATTTCCTTGTCTTGAACTTTACACCCCAGACTGTTCATTAAGAGGTCATTGTTTACTAAGTTAATGAACAAGAAAAGCTCAAAATAGAGAGAAATGAAATCTATATCACATTGATTTTAAATACAATTATTTGGTTTCGTAATAATCAGAAAATTGCAATATATTCTGCGCGATGAACTGGCATACATTTAAGGTTATTTTTGAAGTTTTCTGAGTGTGAACTCATAAATCAGGTAAAAGGCTGGAAAACACGTCACGATTACGTCACGTTTACAAAAGGCGAAAAAAAAGGACTTACGCGATTGCTGTAAGTCCTCGTTTTTTATTGAATAATGGTGCGCTCGACAGGAGGCGAACCTGGAACCGCTCGGTTCGTAGCAGAGTACTCTATCCAGTTGAGCTACGAGCGCATAACTTTTATTTAACTGTCTTGACTTATATATATAGCATAAAGTTATATAGCATAAAGTCTTGCTGTTAAAAAAGTGTGTGAATTATGAAGTTTTAATCAAGTTTTGTCAACCAGAAATTAACATATAATTTCCACTTTTTCCCATTATTTTAAAAGTTAAAAAATAATGGCGAAGAGGGGGGGATTCGAACCCCCGATACGGCTACAAACCGTATACTCCCTTAGCAGGGGAGCGCCTTCAGCCACTCGGCCACCTCTCCAAAATTGAACGCTAGGATACCTTTAGTTGACACGAAGGTAAAGTCTTTTTTAGCTTTTTATTAAACTATTTATATTTATTAATAAGATGCTCTCATTCAGGGAGCTTAGCTATTACCTTCATCATCATTTTCAGGTGATTTTTCACGCTGAATACGATCATAAATCTCTTCACGATGTACTGAAACATCTTTAGGCGCATTGATGCCAATACGAACCTGATTTCCCTTCACTCCTAATACGGTGATATGTACGTCATCACCAATAATCAATGTTTCACCAACACGGCGAGTTAAAATTAACACTATGGTTCTCCTTTGCACTTAGCAAATATTATATTTGTAAGCTAAAAATATTAAGCTAAATGCTTATTAATTAGTGACAGTTATTTTTTACAACTAGTTCACAATAAGTACAATAGTGGTAAAAAAGGTAAATGTCATCTTTTTCTTACATTTTATTAAAAAAGACGGCTTCCTATCAAAGTTTTTATACCGTTTTTTGCTCTAAACCAAAAGCTGAATGCAGCGTTCTGACACCCAGTTCCAGGTATTTTTCATCCACAACAACAGATATTTTTATTTCTGACGTTGAAATCATATTAATATTAATACCTTCCTCAGCCAATGTTTTAAACATTTTGCTGGCAATACCTGCATGAGAACGCATACCCACACCGACCAGAGAAATTTTGACAATTTTATCATCACCTTGAACTTCTCTTGCCCCTAAATCATTTGCCACTCCAGTCAAAACTTGTTTTGCATCTTCGAAATCATTACGGTGTACAGTAAAGGTAAAATCAGTGGTTCCATCAGCACCAATATTTTGAATAATCATATCGATTTCAACATTGCTGTCACCAATAGGACCTAAGATACTATAGGCAACACCAGGCTTATCCGGAACACCCAGAATAGTAAGTTTGGCTTCATCACGATTAAAGGCTATACCAGAAATCAATGCTTGTTCCATGTCGTCTTCCTCATAGGTAATTAGGGTGCCATTGCTGGAATCCTTAGAGCTGTCATCCAGATCAAAATTTGGCTCATCAAAACTTGAGAGTACTCTTAGAGGTACATTATATTTGCCTGCAAATTCCACCGCTCTAATCTGCAGCACTTTAGAACCAAGGCTGGCCATTTCCAGCATTTCTTCAAAAGTAATCTTATCAAGACGTCTTGCTTCAGGCACAACACGAGGATCAGTGGTATAAACACCATCAACATCAGTGTATATCTGACATTCATCCGCTTTAAGCGCTGCCGCTAATGCCACGGCAGTGGTGTCTGAACCACCGCGACCCAACGTTGTTATATTGCCTTCTTCATCGACACCCTGAAATCCGGCAACAACAATAACCTTACCTTCATTCAAATTATTGCGCATGTTTCTTTCTTCAATATCCAGAATACGTGCTTTATTATGAGCACTATCCGTCAGAATATGAACTTGTGTACCAGTATAAGAACGCGCAGGAACACCACGTTTATTGAGAGCCATACTCAGCAATGCAATAGTGACTTGTTCGCCTGTTGATAATAAAACGTCATACTCTCTGGCATGCGGTTTTTCATCAATACTTTGTGCTAATGCAACCAGACGATTAGTCTCGCCGCTCATAGCAGAAACAACAACGACTATGTCATCACCATGATCACGAAATTTTTTTATCCGCTCAGCGACATTTTCAATACGATCAACTGTGCCGACCGATGTACCACCAAATTTTTGAACTATTAGAGCCATATCAATAAGTCCCGGAAAAGTCGCCTATTTTAACTGATTTTCTACCCAAGATGGAACAGCAGAAAGTGCTTTTTCTAAGTTTTCTGGTTGATTTCCACCTGCCATAGCCATATCGGGGCGTCCGCCGCCTTTACCGCCTACCTGACAAGCCACACTATTGACGAGATCACCTGCTTTTATCCGTTTTATCGAGTCCTTACTGACGCCGGCTGCAAGGCTGACTTTATCGCCATTAACTACCGCTAAAACAATAGCACAGCTGCCCAATTTGCTCTTAAGCTGATCCATGGTATCACGTAAACCTTTTGCATCAACACCATGCAGTTTAGCGGCTAATACATTAATGCCATTGATCTGGATCGCATTATCGGTCAATTCGCTACCCTGAGCATTAGCTAATTTACCTTTGAGCTGGTCCAGTTCTTTTTCCAGTTTTCTGGAACGTTCGATCAAGGCTGACACTTTATCAAACATTGAATCACGATTGACTTTGAGCAAAGCTGCAGTACTATCAATTTGTTGTTCATTATGTTCGATGTAAGTGAGTGCACCCTGCCCTGTTACTGCTTCGATGCGTCGAACCCCTGCTGCCACACCACTTTCTGAAGTAATTTTCAACAAACCAATATCGCCAGTACGACTAACATGAGTACCGCCGCATAATTCAATAGAAAAATCACTCATACTCAACACTCGTACATCGTCAGCATATTTTTCACCGAATAATGCCATGGCACCGCTTTCTTTAGCAGCATCCACATTCATGATTTTTGTTTCAACTAAATGGTTCTTACGAATATGCTGATTCACCAGTGTTTCAATCGCTTGCAACTGCTCTGAATTAATGGCTTCAAAATGAGAGAAGTCAAACCGCAGTTTTGCATTGTCAACCAGTGAGCCTTTTTGCTGTACATGATCACCCAGAATATTTCTTAATGCTGCATGTAATAAATGAGTCGCTGAATGATTACAGGCAATGTCATTGCGTTGTATTGAATTTACCTGGCTATTAACCATCTCATCTGTTTTAAACGAACCTTTGACTAATTGTCCAATATGAACAAATACATCACCATTTTTTTGTGTACTGCTGACTTTAAACTCGGCATTTGCAGTACTAATAACGCCAGTATCGCCAACCTGTCCACCGGATTCACCATAAAAAGGTGTACGGTCAAGAATGATCATTGCTGATTGTTTATCGCTTAGGGTGTCACTCAGCTCACCATCAACAATAATATTAAGCACTTTGCTGTTAGTGCTTTGTAAATCATCATAGCCTAAAAATTCTGTCTTACCTTCTAATTCAATAGCATCATTATAATCAATATCAAATGAGCTGGACGCACGAGCCATTTCACGTTGTTTTTCCATGGCTGTTTCATAGCCATCACGGTCAATATCCAGATTATGTTCACGTGCCACATCGGCAGTAAGATCAACAGGAAAACCATAAGTATCATAAAGTTTAAAAACAACATCACCGGGAATAATCTTAGATTTGAGCTGTTTAATCTCCAGCTCTAAAATATGCATTCCCTGATCAAGAGTTTCTGCAAAACGGATTTCTTCCTGTTTGAGCACTTTTTCAACTTGTGCCTGTGCCTTAGTCAACTCAGGATAAGCTTCGCCCATTTCCTGCTGCAGCACATCCACTAATTTATAAAAGAAAGGTTCTCTAAGGCCCAGCTTATGTCCATGACGAATAGCCCGACGAATAATACGCCGCAATACATAACCACGCCCCTCATTCGATGGAATAATACCATCAACAATCAGGAAGGAGCAGGCACGAATATGATCGGCTATGACACGTAGTGATTTATTTTCCAGATCATCACAATCAGCTAATTCAGCAATGGTTTTGATAATATGCTGGAACAAATCAATTTCATAATTATTGTGTACGCCCTGCAAAATGGCCGCCAGACGTTCCATACCCATTCCTGTATCAACAGATGGGTGAGGTAATTCATGCATTGTTCCGGATTTGTCCCGGTTATATTGCATAAAGACCAGATTCCAGATTTCGATATAGCGATCGCCATCTTCTTCTGGCGTACCGGGCGGGCCTCCGGGTATATGTTCACCATGATCATAAAAAATTTCACTGCAGGGACCACAAGGACCCGTATCACCCATTGACCAGAAATTGTCTTTAGCGCCAATTTTTGAAAAACGCTCCGGTGAAATTTTCATTTCATTAAGCCAGATATCTGTGGCTTCATCATCGTTTTCAAAAACCGTCACCCAGAGTCGTTCTTCTGGCAAATCAAGGGTTTTTGTCAGGAAATCCCAGGCATATTGAATGGCTTCACGTTTAAAATAATCACCAAAACTGAAGTTACCCAGCATTTCAAAAAACGTATGATGTCTTGCAGTATAGCCAACATTTTCTAAATCATTGTGTTTGCCGCCAGCACGCACACAACGCTGACTGCTGGTCGCACGTTTGTAGTGACGCTTCTCCTGCCCCAGAAAAACATCTTTAAACTGAACCATACCCGCATTGGTGAATAGTAAAGTCGGATCATTACCCGGGACTAGCGGACTACTGTTAACCCGTTTGTGATCGTGTGCTTCAAAGAACTCAAGAAAGGCACTGCGAAGCTGTGCACTTGTTTTGATTGAACCATTTGCCATATGACACTTTTTCTCGTTACTTAATTTTTTAAAAATTTATCGTTATTAAACAGTCTGCGAATAAATTCGCCGCTAAAACCACGTTGATAGAGAAAACGTGACTGTTTACTTTGTTCTTTATAATCTTCTGGAAATTGAACACCAAAACGTTTGTTACGCACAGCTTCAATATATTGCTGCCAGAAGTCATAGGACTCATCCAGATAACCATTGGTTAATTCACTGGAAATACCGCGCTGCATCAATTCATGGCGAATTTTAACCGGGCCGGAACCGCTATTAATTCGCGAGCGAATAAAGCACTGCGTAAATCGAGCTTCATCCAATAAATTATCATCGATTAATTGCTCTAATACGACTTCTATTAATTCGTCTAAATGTAATAAATCGTCACGTTTACTGAGCTTTCTTTTCAGTTTTTGTCGTAATTCGACAATACTGTGTTCACGGCCCGCCAGAATATTCATTGCTGAAATTCGAATAGCTCGACGTTCTTTTTTTTCGCTTTCGTTATCCATGCAGTTTACCTGCCTTGTCGCAATCCTTAAGGGAGAAACCGGAAAAGCTGGGATTTTATCATATTATTGACTTTAATAGCTATAAAAGTGAGCAGCCGAATATACTGCTGAAATCAACTAAAACTGAACCCTGTCATACGTCCAGTAAAGGCCTGTTATAGCGATAAGTAAAGAGCCTGGAATAACCACACTCTTTCGGTATTGCTGCTCATTTGCCAATTGCTTGCGCAGTAAGTGAGCAATAAAAAAATAGGCCAGAAAAATAATAGCCACCTGAGCAATTTCAACCCCGACATTAAAGCTGATTAATGCGGCAGCAAAGTCATTTTCCGGCATTCCAAAGTCTGCTAACACACTGGCAAAGCCCATACCATGCAATAAGCCGAAGATAAAGACGATGAGTAAACGGCTTTTATGCAGCTTAGGTGTGACAATATTTTCTATACCTATATAGGCGATTGACAGTGCAATGAGCGGTTCTACAATATTGGCCGGCAGATTAATCACACCATTCATTGAAAGCCCGAGAGTAATGGTATGGGCAACCGTAAACATAGTCACTTGCCATAATAAAGGCTTCATCCTGGTACTGAGAAGAAAAATTCCCAGAATAAAAAGAATATGATCCAGACCTTTGGGAAGAATATGTTCAAAGCCAGAGACGAGATAGGTTGTCACTACCTGAAAAAATGTTTGCTGAGTAAATACTTCCGTCAGTGAAAACGCTTTGCTGACTTCATCATTTTTGAGCCATTGCCAGGGTGACCAGTGCCATTTTTCATTAACTTCATCGACCTGACGTACACGAACTGCATTATCACCAAATCGTGAAGGATAGTACCAGGTCAATGATTGAGCGGTGGTAGGTACCACACCTTCGACAAGAATAACACTGATCCTCGGCACTTTGACATAGCCCGGTTCAGGGATATCTACTGTCTTAATTTGAAATTTTGACGGTTGATCATCAAATGCGATTTTAATTTCCTGTAATAAATCTTTCTCAAAAGAGCGAAATGCCTGCCGTAATTGTTCTGGCGGCATCACTCGAAAATCATCATAAGCCTGAGCATTTGGCGCATCTTTAGTATTTTTATAGCGGCTGTTAATGCCGGTTAACAGTGCTTCGATACTGGCTCGAAGCTCTATTTGAAACGTACCATCTGTTTTTACACTGATTTCAACCAAAGCAGGTTTAACAATATCTGCAAAGCTCGACATTGGCAGCAAAGCGAAAAAAAATAAAACCACATAATAAAAAAAGGGATAAAAAAATGACTTATTAACCATAACCAACCAAACTAAAGAAAAAGATAAATTAAATAATCATATTATATTGTTTTTACAAGACTTTTTATAAAACAACTCTATTAACAATATAAATTACAAGGTATTTAAAAAGCCTTTTAATAAAAAATAACATACTATTTTTTCATACTTAACTAAAACAAAAGGCTTTAATATTAAAAAAAACACATTATACTATAAAAAATCTAATAAAATTTAGTCACTAATCAACATGACAATCACAAATTTCTATCTCAAATCTATCTATCACATAACACAGGTGTTTTATGCCATTAATTGATCGTCGTAAATTTATACAACTCGTTGGCACCGGTGCAGCAGCATCTACTATCCCGGCAATTTTACCTTTAAGCACAGCCAACGCAGAAAAAACCAAAAGCACACCAAAAGACTTCTATGACTTACCTATGAAAGGTAATGTCCGTATTTTACATATTACCGATGTGCATGGTCAGTTAAATCCGGTTTATTTCCGTGAGCCTAATGTTAACCTTGGCGTAGGTGACGCCTATGGCCGCCCTCCTCACGTGGTCGGAAAAAAATTACTCGACTGGATGGGCTTAAAAGAAAACAGTCCTGAGGCCTATGCCTATACTTACCTGAACTTTGACAATGTAGCAAAAATTTATGGTAAAACGGGTGGTTTTGCACAGATTAAGACCTTACTGAACAAATTACGAGATCAGGCCGGCGGTAAACAAAACACACTCACCCTTGATGGTGGTGATTTATGGCAGGGTTCCGGTACATCACTTTGGACTCGTGGTGTTGATATGGTTGAAGCATCCAATCTTATGGGAGTGGATGTCATGGTAGGTCACTGGGAATTCACTTATCGTGAAGAAGAAGTACTCAGTAACGTCGCTCTGTTTAAAGGTGATTTTATTGGCCAGAATGTGCGCGTTAAAGAAGAGTCGCTAATGAGTGATGAATACCCGGCTATGGTAGAGCGCTTCGATGGCAGCGGCTTATATGATGAAGATTCAGGTCATGCCTTTCGCCCTTATGTCATAAAAAATATCAATGGTGCACGTATCTGTATTATTGGTCAGGCTTTTCCTCGTACCGGTAATGCCAATCCTCAGGAATTTTTTCCTGACTGGTCTTTTGGTCTGCGTGAAGACGATATGATTGAGCTGGTAGGTCAGATACGAAAAGATGAAAAACCTGACGCCATTGTTTTACTATCCCACAATGGTATGGATGTTGATATTAAGATGGCAGAAAATGTACCCGGTCTGAACGCTGTTTTTGGTGGTCATACTCATGATGGTATGCCTAAACCACTTAAAGTTAAAAACGTAGAGGGTAAAACTTGCCTGGTCACTAATGCCGGTTCCAATGGTAAGTACGTTGGCGTAATGGATTTTGACATTCAAGACGGCAAAATCAAATCCATTGATTATAAGATGTTGCCCGTTATTACTAACTGGCTGGCGGCTGACAAAGAAATGGCAGCTTATATCAAGCAAATGCGCCAGACTAAATACGATGACAAAATCATTGAAAGTCGTGCAAAAAAATTCTTTTTTAATAAAGAACGTGTTGGTAAGACTTTTGAAGATATTCTCAGTGAAAAACTGGCCATTGCTGATAGAACACTTTATCGACGGGGGAATTT
>WTAX01000044.1 GCA_013139395.1 Gammaproteobacteria bacterium
TGGTTAATTCCTTACTGTCATTAAATAGTCTTCACCAGGTTAAAAACTCGGTTTCTACGGTGGTTAATAAAAATCAGCCACTGGTTATTGCCTCTCTTGAACTATCTGAAATATTATATAAAGCTAATGGCTTTCTAGGCTTTTATCTTTTGAGTAAAGAAGAAGGGCATAAGAATGCCTATCTGGATTCAATCAAACAAATTAATCATTCCTTTGAAAAACTAAAATCTGTTTCTGATAATCAATTTAAAGAAACCATCAGTGAATTAGGTTTAAATATCAATAAACTGATCGCCTATAAAGATAAAATGCTGGTTTTACCAACCGATCCTCGGTTAAATTTCCCGGCATTTGCCTATGCATCTAAAAACTTAAATCCTTTTGCTCAAACTAATTTACAAATGTTAGGTGAAATGATTTTATCTGAAGAAGAAGAAGATGCGACACAGGAACGTAAGGAGCTGTTGAATGAGATTCAAAATTTTCGCTATGCCTGGCTTAATTTGTTAAATAATGTCAGAATTTTTCTTAATCAACCGCTTGATTCTAATTTTAATAATCTCAATGACAGCCTGTTACAAATACCTGCCTTAATTGATAAGTTAGAAACAAAAAGTGACTTATTTACTTTTGAGCAGGAAGATACTTTTCCAAAACTTAAAGAGACATCATTAACGTACTTAAAAAATACTTTAGAGATGATTAAGCTGCAAAAAAGCGATAAACAGCGTATGGATGCCTATTTAATTCGTATGGAAATTGCACCGTTGATGAATAAAATTGAATCTCGTTTAGGACAGATGGTTAAGGCTCAACAAACAGAAATTAAAATAAATAGTGATGAACTGATCAACGAGGTGGATTCGGGGGCTAATCAGCAATTAATTTTATTAATTATAGGTTTGCTTCTTGGCAGCGCTGCCGCCTGGATTATTAGTAATATTATTAGTAAAAATCTTAATGTAGCGGTTGAAGCAATGCGTGATGTGGCCGAGGGTGATGGTGATCTGACTAAACGCCTGGACGTTAATGGTAATGATGAAATAGCTCAACTCTCTATTGCTTTTAATACCTTTTCTGCCAAAGTTGCCGGCTTAATTAGTGAAGTTGCAGAGGTGAGTAAGCAGTTGTTGTCAGCAGCATTAGAAATGAATAACCTGACCAGTACTACACGCAAGGCTATGGATATTCAGATGGGAAAAGTGACGGAAGTATCATTATCAATGCAGGCTATTTCTCAGCAAGTAACAGAAATTTCTCAAAGCACTGAACAAGCAGCAGAAATATCTCAGCAGACAAATACCGATTCTTCTGAAGGTCAGGATGTGGTTAATGAAGGTATTAAAGTCATTAATCAACTTAAAAATGATTTTGATAATGCGACAAATACGGTTAAGCTGGTTGAAGATGATGCTGAATCAATCGGTAGTGTTTTGGCTGTTATTCAGGGGATCGCAGAGCAGACGAACTTATTGGCTTTAAACGCCGCTATTGAAGCTGCAAGGGCTGGAGAGCAGGGACGTGGTTTTGCAGTGGTTGCTGATGAAGTCCGTTCCTTAGCATCAAAAACTCAGGAATCGACATATGAAATTAAAGACATCATTGAACGTTTACAATCTGGTTCAAGTAAAGCTGCTCAGGTAATGCTGCATGGTTCTGAACAAGTTCAAATTAGTGTTGATTATACAGAACGTGTCGGTGTTTCACTGGAAAAAATTTCCAAATCTGTAACCAATATGAATCAGATGAATAATCAAATTGCCTCTGCCGCCAGTGAACATGTCCTTGTTTCAGAACGGGTTAATCAGGAAGTGAGTGATATTTCCAGTGTTGCCAGTGAAGCCTCGGAGGATGTTGATCAAATATCGATATCTAGTCAGAGCGTATCTCAATTGACAGAAAAACTACAATCACTGGTGAAGCAGTTTAGATATTAATCTGAATCTGTTGAGTCTAAAGCTGTTTTTAATAAACGCTTAGAAATTGGAGTTGATTATGCTCAGGGTAGTGCGGTCTCTAAACCGATAAAATTATCAGATATATGAACAAATTCAGCATTTTATTTTTCATTAAAAGTGTACTCAGTATTTGTCCTTAGAATTAAATAACTCACTTTTGAAATAATTATCCACGTTATAAAGTACTTTAGGTATAAAACCAACAAATTAGTAGTTTATGTTAAGGTATTTTATTGAATTGTACTGTAACATATTGTTAATAAATGAAAAATTGTTGTGGTCAAAATGTGACCATTTTGTTACAATCTTAATGTTAATGCTGTTTCGAGAAGGTTATTAATGATTTATCCACAGACTTATACACAGCTTTTGTGGATAAAATATTGCAGTTGTAGAGTATATTCAATTATTTGTAATATCAGATTTTTGTTATATTATATTGTCTGAATATAATTATATTTTGTATTTAATGATTTTTGTTTAATTTCGATTTATAGTACACCTATAATATTAACAGAACTTATTTCGGAGACTTAATACTGATGCCAATTCTTACTGACTTATCTGATAGTGGAAGCGCATTAACTATTAAAATAATAGGAAAATTTCAGTTTCCTATGGCATCTGAGTTCCGCCGTGCTTATACAAATATTGATGAGGTTGAAAAATATTCTTTGGATTTACAAGAATCTGATTACCTTGACTCTTCTGCTCTGGGAATGATTATTGCACTTTGGGAATTTGTTGAGCGTGATAAAAATCGTATAACCGTAGTTAATGCCAATGAAGAGGTGAGAACAATTCTAAAAAGTGCCAACTTTGATCAGCTTGTTAATATGGAATGATGCTGTATAAATCGTTGAACATTTTTACTAACCCATAAAGAAACACTATGCTTGATACACTGCCTTTTCTTAATAAAATTTCATTTCCAGCAATCAATCGAAAAATAATTAATACCCTGCAAATCAATCTGGGCTACCGCTGTAATCAGCAATGCCTGCACTGTCATGTTAATGCCGGGCCTAATCGCAGTGAAGAAATGTCTCATGACGTTTTATTGCAGACTTTGGCTTTTATCAAAAAACATAAAATTAAAGTGGTGGATCTGACTGGTGGTGCGCCTGAGATGCATCCTGACTTTCTCTATCTGATTAAGACCCTAAAGCAAATGAATGTTAAGGTCATTGACCGATGTAATCTTACTATCCTCAATGAAACAGGTTATGAAACAATTGCTCAATCTCTAGCGGATAACCAGGTAGAAGTCGTTGCATCAATGCCTTGTTATCTTGAAGAAAATGTTAATAAACAACGAGGTAATGGTGTTTTTGAAAGTAGTATTAAAGCCTTAAAAACATTGAATCAATTAGGCTATGGTGATAAAGACAGTTCGTTAATATTAAATCTGGTTTATAACCCACAGGGCGCTTCACTGTCACCTGATCAGATTAAATTAGAAAAAGATTATAAACAATTTTTAGCAGATAATTTTGCTATCTCTTTTAATCAGCTATTCACCATTACTAATGTGCCGGTTAAGCGTTTTGGCAGTATGTTAATATCAAAGAATGAATTTACGCCCTATATGGAGCTTCTGCAGAGTGCTTATCAGTCAGAAAATTTAGAAGGGGTGATGTGCCGTTATCAGCTGAGTATTGATTGGCAGGGATACATCTATGATTGTGATTTTAACCAAATGCTGGATTTACCTTTAAAAACTAATGGGCAAAGATTGCATATTAGTCATGCTACTCTGAATGATTTGCATGATAAAGAAATTATTGTTGCAGGCCATTGTTTTGCCTGTACTGCAGGCAAGGGAAGCAGTTGTGGTGGGACTTTAAGTTAGTTTTAGGCGTTCAGGATATCTAATGTGGCAGAAAATCTCTATCATTATTCCGGTATTAAATGAAGCGGAGACTATTCAGTCCTTTCTTCAAGCACTGCAGCCATTGCGCAAACAAGGTCATGAAGTAGTGCTGGTGGATGGACACAGTAACGATGACACCTGTGCCCTGGCTCGCCCTCTGGTTGACCGAATGTTCTCTTCACAGCCTGGTCGGGCAAGACAGCAAATTCTCGGTGCAAAAATGTCTACAGGCCAGGTATTGTTGTTTCTTCATGCGGATACAAAATTACCAGAGAAAGCTGAGCAGGATATTCTTTCGGCACTCGCTCAGGGCTTTTTTTGGGGGCGTTTTGATGTTCAGCTGTCAGGTTCACATTGGTTGTTTCGTGTGATTGAGAAGATGATGAACTGGCGTTCCTGTTTGACAGGAATTGCTACCGGGGATCAATCACTATTTGTTTCTAAAATGCTCTACAATGATGTGGGTGGTATGCCGGCAATTGAGTTAATGGAAGATATTGAATTTAGTAAACGCTTGTTGAAATTCTGTAAGCCTGCCTGTTTAAAATCCATAGTGATTACGTCTTCAAAGCGCTGGGAAAAAAATGGCATCTTGAGAACTATTCTCTTTATGTGGACCTTGAGACTGCAATATTTTTTCGGTATAAAGCCTGAGGTTCTAGTCAAAAAGTACTATCCTTAATAGCTATCCCTATGAACTCTCCCTAAATGCTATTATTAAGTAAAAAGGCTAATGAATAAATTATCATATCGCTATCCTGATACACTGGTTATTATTTTTGCTCGTGAGCCGGTTGCAGGTCAGGTAAAAACTCGACTGATCCCTGCATTAGGTGAAGAAGCTGCGACAAACTTATATAAACAACTATTAGACTATGCCATCAATAATGTCATTACATCAGACTTATCTCCAGTTAATATTGCGATCACACCAGAAAGCAATGCAAACTATTTTTCCCAAATGCCATGTTCCTCATACTTTGAAATCTCGTTACAATCGGGTCATGATTTAGGTGCAAGAATGTACAATGCTTTAGCTTTGGCATTAGAGCATTATTCTAAAGCAATATTAATTGGTACAGACTGTCCATTTCTTAGTCATAATGATTTACAACAGGCCATCGCTGCACTGGATAATAATGATATGGTGTTTTCACCTGCTAATGACGGTGGTTATGTTTTAGTGGGTGCAAAAGCAGTAGTGAACCCTAAGATTTTTGAATCAATTGACTGGGGAACAGCAAAGGTAATGACACAGACACGAACCATATTATTAAAACATAATGTGAGTTGGCAGGAGCTCTCAGCACAAAATGATATCGATATTGAAGATGACTTGAGGTACCTGCTCATACATAATAAATTTCAAGATTTTATTAAAAATAAATGACCATGGGCTTATCAAGCGTTATTTAGAAGCATAGGCTTCTATGTTACAAATAAAACTAATAATTAAACGAAACTATTCAGCAAACCAGGCCTTACTTACTGGCCAACCATCTATAAATCACAAAAATGCATAAAATCAAATGCTTGCATTTTTGTAACTTAAAAGTGTCTATTTGTTGATGGCATTTCCGCGACGCTAAGTCTTATTAGTGTCTTCTTGTGATTTATCCTTTTCTTTGTCTTTCTCAACAGGCTGAATGTCTCTTTGCATATCAAATTGTTTTTCCTTATGTTCTTCCCCTATATCAGCACCGCCGGCAATATACTCAATGTGAGTATTTAAGGTATTGAGTCTTAAATCAATATCGACTTTACCAAGAGGAATTGATATAGATTCATTGGCTGAGAGGCTTAAATTTCTTGCAGAATAGGGCAGGCGTTTGTTCTCAATAATAATGTTAAGCAAATTAAACGTAATTGTTTGGTCTGTTAAATTATGTAAATAAAGTGTGCTGTCAGCTTGTGCCATATAATCATTAGGTAAAAGGCGTCGAGTGTATTTTTTTATGTAATAGACACCCAGAAGAGTATCCTTTGTTAGATTTGTCACCATTGATAATGACAGTTTTTTTGGCAGGATGTCAGTCCTTAATTGAAAATGAGGTGTATTGATCTGATGTTCGACTTCCTGAGTTTCAGGATTATAGGTTTCAGCTTTTTGAGACGTAGGCGTACTACAGGAAGAAAGCAAACTGCCTATAAGTAGAGCAGGAAGTATAAATATGAGTTTTTTCACTGTTTACTCCAGGAGTTTATTGTTGTGCTTAGTATAACGCAGGATAAGGCAGAGTAAGAGATAAATCTTAACTCTGCCTAACGTGTTTTAGCTAAAGTTGTTTTTTCTACTCTAGCTTATCCCATGTTAGCCAGATAAATAATTTGAACAATGTTCAATTAATTGATAATTTTAATTGAACATTGTTTAAAATTGTGTCATATTATATTAAACAGTGATTAATAAACTGTTAATTCATTTGAGATTATTAAAATAAAGAGTGAGGTTAAGACCATGAGCAATATATTCAGACGTATAAATGATGTCATCAATTCCAATATTAATGACTTGATTGATAAAGTAGAAGATCCTGAGCGGATGATTAAACAGATTATTCGTGAAATGGATGAAAACATTCGTCATTCAAAAGAAGGGGTTATTGTCGCTATTGCCAGTGAAAAACGCTTGTTTCGGGAATTAGAGCAAAATCAGCTGCAATGCGAGGAGTGGCAAAATAAAGCCGAAATTGCGATAAAAAATAATAATGAAGAACTGGCAAGAGCTGCATTAGTACAAAAAAAAGAGTATGAAAAACTGGTCAGGCGTATTGAGCCGATGTGGAATGCTGCGAGCAGAACCAGTAATGATCTGAAACTTCAGCTTAAACAACTGGAAGATAAGCTTCTGGATGCAAAGCGTAAGAAAGGCAGTCTGATTGCTCGTCAAAGAGCAGCACAGACACAAAGCTATATGCTCAATGCCGATATTGATTTTGATGTGCATCTGCTATCACAGGATAATTTTGACCGCATGGAAGATAAGGTCATGGAAATGGAAGCACAAGCTCAGGCGCGCAGTGAGCTGGACAGCAGTTATAACAGGCAGGAAGAAGTCTATATAGAAATGCAGATTGAATCTGAAATAGACTGTGAAATGGATGCCTTAAAACGACAGTTTCAATGATATTTGTAATATATCTATCTTGTATATCCATCTAGTATATTTATGCACCGATGGTGTAAATGATCCCCCTCTCTTATTGACTAAGAGAAGGGTTTGGAGAGCTTATGTTAATCCTTTTGTTAATGATTTCT
>WTAX01000048.1 GCA_013139395.1 Gammaproteobacteria bacterium
AAATGGGTTATGAATATGTTTCCGGAAGAAACCAGTTATTAATTGACGATTTAGATAAATTAATCGAACAATCTGATTCCCCGGAAGAAAAACAATTAAGAACTTTATATAAGCACTATTTTTTACAAGATGAGACTTTTTTGGAAGCCATGCGCCAGGAATTACGGCGCATCATATCGAAACTATTGGAAGAATTTGGCTATTCAGGAAGTCAATTATCAAACTATACGGAAACGCTCCATCAATTTATCAATATTTTAGATAAGCAAAACTCTTCTGGTGCTCTGTTAGAAGAAACCCAAAAAGTCATTGAAGAAACCCATTCTTTAGAAAAATCCCAACAACGTCTTGAGTCACAAATATTCGACATAGTTGCTGAAGTTGACTCGTTACGTAAAGAACTTCAGCAGGTTAAAGAAGAGTCTAAAATAGATGCATTGACAGGCATTGCTAACCGTAAAGCCTTTGATGCAGCATTAGAGCACTCAATTCTGACTTCCCGTGAAACTAAGAAACCATTCTGTTTACTGCTTTTAGATATTGATCATTTTAAGAAGTTTAATGATACCTATGGTCATTTAATTGGGGATAAGGTATTGCGCTACGTTGCCGCTTCGTTAAAGCGTAATGTTAAAGGCAATGATTGTGTTGCTCGATTTGGCGGAGAAGAGTTTGTGATCATATTACCTGCAACCAGCATTAATGGCGGCATGGTCGTCGCAGAACAAATTCGCAAAGCCGTCTCTTCAGGAACATTGACCAACAAGGGAACCGATATCTCTTATGGCAAGACGATGATTTCTATTGGAATAACACAATTTCGGCCTAGTGATTTATCCAATGAGTTGGTTGGACGGGCCGATAAGGCTCTTTACCTGGCTAAAGATCGCGGCCGAAACCGAGTTGAAAAACTATAATGGCTTAAATGAAGGGCAACCTCTGCAAAGCAACAGTCTTGAAAATTGTATTCCAGTACTTCTGAGTTTCTACATTGTTTTGAAACTCACGTTTTTTATTTCAGTTCATCATCAGTTCAGTCATAGATCATCTCATTAAATAGAAACAACTTCAGTGCAAAAAAAATGACTAAACAAAACTAAAGTTGTGTTTATCTCTTAGGTATAAAAGAAAAGTCATTGAAATGAAAACTAAAATTAAGATTTAAGGTGGGTTATTAAATTATTATAGATCATTGATTTTAAGTACATGCCGAATGATGTACTCGTAAGTTTACGTATAGTATCTCCAGGTAAAGAAATATAACATTGATATTAAGATGTTTGTTCATGTTGTCATTAATGAACAATACAACTTTTCTATCAATAAAAAAATGGAGTACACACTTATGAAATTTCAAATAATAAAAAATATGACGTTATCTATGCCACTCATTGCACTATTAACCATGCCTGTTACTAGTATGGCGGAGACATTTTCGGGCAAGTTAAATGGCCATGGATGTGCTCATGCAGGCACCTCCTGCCCAGTTGATCGACTTGATCCGCATCTTGCACTTGAATCTGATTTTGTACTTCAAAAACAGGATGGTGACTATTATTTTCTAAGCATGCCTCGCAGTACCAAGGTTAGATATGCTTTAGAACAAGTTCAGGTAACAGGTGATCTCAACAAAAAATATCATTCTATTGATGTCAATGAATTTAAAGTCAAGAGCAATGGTAAATACAAAATTGTCTGGAGTAAAGCACTGCAGCGAGAAGAACTGGATTCGCTATATAATGAAACACATAGCGCCCCTATTTTTCTTAATTAACTAAGCAGCAGACTTTGGCCAGGTTGTAGATGAAAGTGGCCTTTCTTCTATAACCTGCCAAATAAAAATACCTTATCAGCAGTATTTCTATTGGAGCTCACCATGAAATATAAAGCACTTTTACTTCTGGCACTGTCATTTTTAACCTCCCAGAGTTATGCGCTTCCTCCCGGCATAAAGTACATAGAAAAACCATGGAAAGCACCTGAAATTGGTTTAACTGATATCGATGGACGTAAACATACTCTAAAAAATTATCAGGGCAACATCTTAATTATTAACTTTTGGGGAACCTGGTGTCAGCCCTGTAGAAAAGAAATGCCGGCATTGCAACGAGCTTACAGGCAACTGAAGAAAGAGAATATTTCAATCATTGCCATTGCTATGGGTGATACATCATCTGATGTTATGCAATACAGAAACAATAACCCTGTTGATTTTGCACTGATTTCAGATAAAGACAGTATGGTCTCAACAAATTGGTCTATACCCGCTCTGCCAACAAGCTATATTCTCAATCAAAGCGGTGAAGTCATTATAAGAGTTATTGGTGAATATGAATGGGACAATCCCCACTTTTTAAAAGAAATTATAGCACTGAAGAGCAAAAATTAATTTAAAACCCTTGTCAGTTGAGGTCTGGACTTTCACCTCTGATATAACAATTATTGCGGTCCCAGCTGTTCGGTCGATAATATCGTCTCAAAATATTTATCTGCGGTTTCAATGGGCACCTTTTTTCCATTGGAAAAAACCAGCGGCAATTCATAATCACTCCAGCCTCGTAAACCTGTTTTAAGGGAGTACACATGTTTGTAATCCATTAATTGCATGGTATGTGCAGCAAGGATACTGCGATTACCTGAACGACAAATTACCACAATATTTCGCTCCCTGGCCTCTACCAGTTCTGGCTCAGTTTCTTCATAACCATAATCACAGGCAACTTCCAGAATACCACGCGGTACATCCAGAGAACCATCAATATGCATGACTTGAAACTCCGAAGGACAGCGCACATCAAGAAACAGAAACTCTTTTCCCGCTTCCTGCATTTCAACAATATCCCATGGAAACAGCTCTGTTACCTGTGCGGCAACTGCTGCAACCAGACTTTTATAAGTTTCTCTCATGGCATTTTACCCTTGTAACCTGTTTTCAAAAAATAGTGTCACTATTGAGCGTATATTTCTAAATGATGTTTATTAAAAGATACACCTTTCACCATGAGAAACGCAATGATATAGGTTAAGACCTTCACTCATTGCTGGAAACATTTTTTGTGCTGTGTTAATTTTAAAAAAGGAATTTAAGGTTTCAGGTGATGACAATGACAATATGGAAAAATACGCTTTTAATAATACCGCCTCTGATTATTGCAATTGCTATTGTAATATTTGCTTATTTTTTGAAAAAACCCATTGAAAAAGTGGCCTATTTTGAAAAACCAGTCAAAGTTCGTGTAATAACAATGTCGACAATGACTGTTCAGCCAAAAGCCTTTGGCTATGGCACCAGTGTTCCGGGAAAAACCTGGGATGCCGTTGCTGAAGTTTCCGGGAAAATAGCCTGGAAGTCTGAGCAGCTTGAAGGTGGTAATATTGTCAAGGCAGGTACTGAATTACTTAGAATTGATGATACCAGTTATCGATTAACTCTGGAACAGATCGATGCTCAGATAAATGCATCGGAAATTAAAGAAAAAACCATTAAATCATCCATTGTCATTGATGAACTGAATTTGCAGCTGCTCAACAAAGAGCTCAAGGATAAACACGGCTTGAGTCAAAGAGGAGCTATAGCCAAATCTGCTGTTGATGAGGCTCAACTACAGGTTTATTCAGCAGAGGCTAAAGTACAAAACCTGCATAATGC
>WTAX01000300.1 GCA_013139395.1 Gammaproteobacteria bacterium
AATTTATGATTAAAATCTGCCGCATAGAGTCGTGATTTTTTAATCTCATCAAAGCCTCGAGCACCCAGAGTCGGACTGACAATAATCATTGACTGACTGGTAATACCCGCCTCTTTACATTGCTGACGTATGGTGGAGATTGTGCCTCGGACAATTCTTTGTTCACCCGGCCAGCTGGCCTTATGTACTACCACGACAGGCGCATCTTTTGACCAGCCGGCATTGACTAAGCTTTTTTCAATTTTATGTAAGAGTGTAATGGATAAAAACAGACATAAGGTCGCATGATGGCTGGCAAGCTCCTCTAAGGATTCTCCATCCGGCATCGGAGTGCGTCCTTCTACACGAGTCAAAATGACCGTTTGTGTCACTTCCGGCAGGGTGAGTGTTTCCTGTGCGGCGGCAGCAGCGGCCAGTGCTGATGATACGCCCGGTACGATAGCAGATTCAATACCTTCTTTATCCAGAGCCTGAATAATTTCCACCAGTACACCATACAAACCGGGATCGCCGGTTTGTAAACGAATGACTTTTTGCTTCTTTTTTGCTCGTTCAATTAACCAGCAGTTAATTTCTTCCAGATTCATGCCTTTTGAATCAGCAATTTCACAACCTTCTTTTGACCAGAGCATAACGGTTTCACTCACCAGTGAGCCAGTAAATAAAATGGCATCTGCCTGCTCTATCAAATTTTTACCTTTTACGGTGATCAATTCCGGATCACCAGGACCGGCACCAATAAACCAGACCTTCATACCATTCTTCTCAGGTTGAGAGCTTACCGGTTGACAGTTAGATGATTCTGCATTGACTAACGGTTTTGTCATATCGTATTGTTCTCTATTCTCTTTCTAATCTCTTGCTAACATATGTTTTCTAAGTCTGCGCTAAAAAATCGACTGGCCGCTTCCGGCGCACTGGCAAAATACCAATGAATATAGGAGGCCTTAATATTAGCCTTCGCTATCCCCTTATCACCTCTTGATACAACAAACACAGGAGTTAATTGCTCTAGTTCGGTACGTGTTGAGTGATGAAATTCATGACCTTTAAGACCGGCAAATTCACCCTCGGTACATTCACGATAGCCCAAAGAAGCCAGTTTATCCTGCATTTTAGTTTCAATGGGTAAAATATCAGCCATTTTCCATGAATGCCCCTGATGATCGATTAATCGTTTACCTAATAACATCATGCCGCCGCATTCTGCCAGAACCGGCTTGCCGCTTTTTACAAAAGTAAGCAGCGATGCCCAGGTGGCAGAAGCTTGCAAAGCCTTTGCATGTAATTCTGGATAACCTCCGGGCAGCCACAGTGCATCACTGCCTGCTGGAATACCATCACCCGCTATTGGTGAAAAATACTGCACCTCAGCACCCTGTTGTTTTAACCAGTCAATATTCGCCGGATAAATAAAACAGCAGGCTTCATCATAAGCCACTGCAATAACTTTATTTCTTAACTTCTTATTGTTGTACTTCTTGTTGTACTTCTTGTTGTACTTCTTGTTGTAAGAGTGCTGTTGTTCGTCATGAGATAAAGGTGCTTGCTCTTGTATTTCATATTGCGGTATAGCTTCGATCAAGGCATCCACTTCTACATGAAAATGCTGACTAAAATCCGGTAACGGGTATTCATCAGGTTTCACCAGACCCAGATGTCGTTCGGGTAATGTCGGTACTGATTTATCCAGCCAGGCTATTAAGGGGGGTAAATCATGTTCCGCTAAATGCGCTTTTAATAGCTGAGCATGGTGCGCACTGCCCACTCTATTAGCAATAATACCTGAGATGCGTACTCCACACTTCATAGCATAATGCATAAAACCATACACCAGAGGCACGATTGAACCACTCATACCCTTAGCATCAACCACCAGCCAGATATCAATATTAAGTGCCTGTGCCAGATGCGCACTGGAGCCATTTTGCCCGACACCCTCACGGCCATCAAACAAGCCCATGACACCTTCGATAATGGCTACATCACTATGTTGCAACTGCGCTTGTGAGAGTAATTTCTGACTCTCATCAATACCTATCATACGTGTATCAAGATTATAAGAATCATGACCAGTCAGTTTACGATGCCATAATGGGTCAAGAAAATCAGGGCCTGCTTTAAAACCACGAATAGTTTGTTTCTGAGCTAATAAATATTGCATGAGAGCCAGTGTTGCCGTTGTTTTACCACTACCTGACTGCACTCCGGCAAGCAAAACTGTACGCACACGACTTCTCCTGATAAAACAAGTCTTTAAAAGAAAGTTATATTAACAAATATGGGGATGGGGAATATATCAGGAAAGAAAATCAAAGAAAAACAGTTGATTCAATTCCCCGGATTGCCCTCCGCAATGGGTTATTTATGTAGCAGGTCAGTCTCCGGACTTATGAGTAAGTTCTAAACTAGTAACAACACCTTCCCATATCATCACGATACAGTGGTCTTTGTTGCTTTTTCTCAATTACCGTTGCGGGGGCAGTGCAGGAATAATTTATTACGAATACACCTGCTTCCTGTTTAATCTAAATTTATTTAGAAACCTGAAACAGGTGTAATAGTACGTTTGACTTTATAGAGAGTCAAGTAAATTCATATTTTACCTAGGGTAAACCCTAAGTCTAATAATTACAAGCACTTAGAATTAATGACGTATTTAAAAAAAACTGTATTTTTTTAATATTAATGGTTGCTTATATTACAATTCGAAGATATACTCATCTCACTAAATAAAAAGATTGAAAGAACAGCTTCTGTTTTTATCAATTTAAAAAAGATTTAAACACATTTTTAAAACACTAATTAACTTAATAAACAATTTTCGGAGAGTATTAAAATGAAAAAATTACTAATTGCTGCAGCAATCGCCGCTACTACTGCTTCTATGTCTGCCAGCGCATTTTGGGATGACGGAAACAGCAACACTAACTGGAATGGCAACGGCTATAACAACATGAATAACAATGCTAACGGCAATGGTTATGGTAATGGTTGGGGCGACGGTTCTGGTGATGCAGACATGGATGGTGATGTTGAAATCACTATTAAAGGCCGTGGACGTGGTCGTGGTAAAGGCAACACTCGTGGTTCAGCTTACGGAAACGGCAACAGCAACTACAACGGTTATAACAACATGGACTACCGTGGTAATGGCTACAATAACTATGCTAATCAGCAAGGTTATGGCTATGCTCCTCGTCCTATGATGGCTCCTCAGCCAGCTCCTGTAGCTCCAGCTATGGCTCCAAACCCACAAGCTAAAGCTCAGTTTGAAGCACACCAGAAGCGTATGCAGGAAATGCAAGCTAAGCAGCAAGCTCAAATGGCTGCTGCTCGTAAAGCATACGAAGAAAGAATGAAGCAATGGTCTGCTCAGGCACCTGCTGCTCCAAGCGCACCTGCTGCTAAGTAATACTTTTTAACAGGCGCACACTTTGCACCTGCTTAAAAAACTAAAAAGCCCGTAATGACTTAATTTCGTTACGGGCTTTTTTTTGTGAATAACATACTCAATAAACCTGAAATTAAAGGCTTTGTAGAGGCGAATTTATTCGCCTATTTGTTATAGATATTAACTATCAGGCGAATCCCTTATGGGTCACGTAGTGATTGTCGCCTCTACATATACGGCACGTATTTCAAGTACAATTATTCGCCAAGTATCACCTGATTTCTGCCATTTTCTTTAGCCTGATAGAGAGCCAAATCAGCTCGTTTAATCAAATCATCAACCATTTCACCTTCAGGTTTCATTTGTACCACACCAAAGCTACTGGTGACTGTTATTTGTTCAGGCTTTGCTTCTTCAATTAGCAGTCGGTAGTTTTCTGCCTTAACCTGAGCATCCTTTAGATCGCAATGATCGTATAATATAACAAACTCTTCACCACCAAAACGGGCAGCAATATCTTCTTCACGGCATTGAGCGCTAATAATCTTAGCTACGGCCTGAAGCACAACATCACCGACTGGATGTCCATAGTTATCATTAATGTCTTTAAAATGATCAATATCCATCATCATCAGGCTTACTGGTTCATGATGTCTTTTCGCCCTGGCTATTTTTTTATTGGCACTAATAAATAAATAATGGCGATTATAAAGCCCGGTTAACTGATCATACATTGCCATTGCAGTTAAT
This sequence comes from Gammaproteobacteria bacterium, assembly GCA_013139395.1. Taxonomy (GTDB): domain Bacteria; phylum Pseudomonadota; class Gammaproteobacteria; order GRL18; family GRL18; genus GRL18. The sequence goes on from WTAX01000300.1 coordinate 4,145, forward strand.
TTATCATGTTGTAATTTAAGGGTAACATGGGTATTGACCCGGGCAGCCACAATTGAAGGCCGTATCGGCTTGGTGATATAATCCACTGCGCCTAATTGCAAGCCTTTTTCTTCATCTTCTTCCTGATCATTGGCGGTAACAAAAATAACGGGTATATTTTGTGTAGCAGGATCGTTTTTTAGCTGCCGGCAAACCTCATAACCATCCATACCCGGCATTTCAATATCCAGTAAAACTAAATCTGGCGGCGGCTTAGCAGCAACCAGTTGCAGACATCTGGGGCCATCCATTGCTACTTTAATATGATAGTTATCTTTTAGACAACTGGCCAGCACCTGAACATTAGCAGGCACATCATCGACAATAAGAATAATGGGTTTATCACTCACTTAAGAATCTTCCTTCTGCCCATGTCCTGAACTGGTATGCATATTTAATTGATTTTCAATGTTGTGAATCGTTTGTAAGGCTGCAAATGAATCAAATTGAGCAATCTGCTCCATTAGCTGCATTAATAGATATTGTATTTTCTCATCAGAAGAACCTGTTTTTAATGGTTCAAGCTCATTCGTATCAATATAATCTCCTTGCTGTAATTTTTCAGCAAGTGCTTTTAGTAAAACATGAATTTGTTCATTTGTTAATACTTGATGAGTAGTTTCTGGTTTTTTATGATGTTCAATATATTGCTTTAGACACTGGGTTAACTGTTCATTGATAGTGATCAGTTCGGCAAATTGCTGTTGCACGGGCTCTGTATCTCCAGCTTTTGCTGACTTATCCATCTGTATTGTCAATGCATGTAAACGTAAGCCGCTGATATTAGCAGCAACGCCCTTAATGGTATGTACTGCACGTTGTATGAATGCAATCTCTTTTTTCTCAAGTGCCTGTTGTAAATCCTGAATGCGCTCCGGCATATCTTCAAGAAATAATTCAATTAAAGCGATTAGCTCTATTGTCTCTCCACCCATGCGTTTTAATGCACTGGATTGATCCCAGGCGACTGCCTGAACTGGCTTAGATTCTGCAAGATCTTTACTCGTCGATTTTTCCGGCTGCGGCACTTTATCCAGCTGTGGAGCTTTATTTTGCTGTAGCGCACTGGAGTTCATTATCCATTTACAAAGCTTAGCGAATAAAAGTTCCCGATCAATTGGTTTGCTCAGATAATCATCCATACCGGCAGCCAGACATTTTTCCTGATCACCCTGCATGGCATTGGCAGTCAAAGCGACAATTGGTATGGTCTTATAATAATCACCAGCCTTACCGGCACGGATCTGACGGCTGGCTTCATAACCATCCATTTCAGGCATCTGGCAATCCATTAGTATCAAACTATAGGGGTCATTTTCTGATGCCTGATTCAGCACACTTAATGCCTCCACACCATTGGCAGCAACCTCTGCCTGCAAACCCAGTTTCTTTAAAATACCTTTAGCCACTAATTGATTAACTTTATTATCCTCTACCAGTAATAAACGAGTATTTTCAGGACATCCCTGTGCATGTTCATATTGTACAATATTATTTTTCTCCAGGGTTTTAACATAGTGGTGAGTCACCAATGGCTGAGCCTGTTCCAGCGTTTCTCCACCATCAGCCACAACGGATAAAGCGTAAAAGATATCTGAGGTAGTCACAGGTTTAGGAAAGTATGCACTAAATCCTAAATCAGCAAAATACTGCGCATCTCCTCGTTGCACCATTGACGTCATCATCACTAGCCGCATAGAGTCAAAACGATGGTCAGTACGTAGTTTCCGGCTCAATTGAGCACCATCCATATTCGGCATTTGCATATCCAGCAAAGCAATATCAAAAAATGCTTTATCCTCCATATTTGCTCTGTTGTCACACAGTGCCAGTGCCGCCAAACCATCTTCAGCTTCTTCGACCTCAGCGCCCCAATGTTCTAACTGTGCTCTTAACACTTCACGATTAGTCGCATTACTATCAACAATTAATAAATTAAGCATAGCAATATCAACTTCAGGAATAACCAGGTGAGAACTCTGACAAGATTCCAGCAACAAGTTGAATTCAAAACAACTACCCTTACCCTCTTCACTATGAGCCTGTATGTTACCTTCCATTAACACACATAGTTTTTTAGCAATAGCCAGACCCAGACCTGTGCCGCCATATTTACGTGTTGTTGATGCATCAATCTGACTAAATGAGCCAAATAATAATTCTTGTTTGTCTTTGGCAATACCAATGCCGGTATCGGTGACTTTACAATGTAAATTCAGTTTTTCTTTACCCTCAAGTTCGATGCTTTTAAGTTCAACAAATATGACCACTTCACCCTCTGAGGTGAATTTAATGGCATTACTAACTAAATTGGTAAGAATCTGGCGTAACCTTCCGGGATCTCCTTTAACCATAGATTGTTCAACATTGATCACATCCAGTATCAGCTCTACACCTTTGCTCTGTGCCTGAAGCGCCATAGCTTCTGAAAACTCACCCAGCATTGTGCGCAGATCAAAGTCCATTATTTCCAATTCCAGCTTACCGGCCTCTATTTTGGAAAAATCTAAAATATCATTAATCAGTGCTAATAAGGCATTGGCACTTCCCTGAGCTAACTGCGCTCTATGTTGTTGTTCTTTATTTAAATCGGTATCAAGTAATAAGCCCAACATACCCAGTACACCATTCATAGGGGTACGAATTTCATGGCTCATGGTGGCCAGAAACTCACTTTTACTTTTGGCACTGACTTCAGCTATTTTCACAGCGTCTTCCAACTCCTGAGTTCGCACAATAACCTGTTCTTCCAGATTTTCAGCCAGGTGACGCAAGTCCTGTCTGGATTGATGCAAGCGATGCAGCATCGTATTGAAGGATTTTGCCAGTACCCCCAATGCATCAGAACGATTAAAGTCAGGAAATTGAATATTTTCATCACCGCGTGAAATTCGATTAGCCGCCTGAGTCAGACTTCGAATGGGTTTGAGCAGAAAAAATGCAAGAAATGCCATCGCAACACTCAGTATGAGGGCCATAGAGATAACACCAAAAGCCAGGCGTTGCCCAAAACCCTGAGACTGCTTTTCAATGACCTTATGTGATGCTAAGGCACTGGTAATAAGATATTTACTCTCATCAAGCGGATCATAATGTAAATAGCGAACAATAAGACTGGCCGATTCACCCGGTAAGTTCAACACCTTAAAGTCACTATAATTAGTCACGGGTAGTCGTGAAGAGACTAACGGAGAGTGTAGTAATCCAACCGAAGAAAAGTCTTGTAACAGGCCTGACTCTCCGCCTAAAGCTCGAGTAAATCGTCGCTCTTTATCAAAATGAAACAGATAGTCACCCTGCTTATCAGCAATAGCATAAAACACATTTTCTGGTGCATGTGAAAATTGCTTTATAATTAAATCAAAATTGATATTAATAACGACTACCCCTGACACCTTACCCTGCAAATTAAAGACCGGTGCCGCAGCACGCATGACAGGCTGCAAAGGCCGGACAATTGTTCCATGCTCACGATTAAGCTCTACCGGAGAAATAAATTGTTCATCGGCATTCATCTTTAAAGCTTGATTCACATAATCATACTGACCTTTGCGCTGTAATTTATCTCTGGGAATGACTATAATCTCACCAGCACGTCGTTCTACCCTAAGAATTTCCATACCATTATCAGCGATACCAATAAAACGGACTTGTAAATATTCCGGACGTTGTTCCAATAGACTAATAAAACGAATCTGCAAATTTCGACGCCATAATGCTTCATCGGCATCAATCTCATCATAACCAGAAACTGTCTGATAGCGTTCGACAAGAAAATTAGAACCTGCAATGCGCTGCACATCATTGCGCATACGAGTAATATTTTCATTCAAACCAAGAGTTAAGCGCTGTAATTCACCACTAAGGCGCTGTACACTTTGTTGACGCAATAAGCTGGAGGCATCATGAAAACTATAGAAGGCGATACCTAAAATACCAATACCTGCAATAATAAAGGCAAATAAAGCAAATTTTGCGGGTAATGATCGTTGTATATAATGAAGCATTTAATAAACTCTTATCAGTATTTGATTTTAAAGTTATGTGTATACTCAAATTAAATGAGGAGTAGTTAAAAAATAGGGTAACTCTCTAATTCTTCAATATAAAGCTTATTTTTTTATGATGCAACCAACACCCTGCTTTGCCCGCCACCCAATTTTTCCACTACAACACGAGCACCTATGCGTTCTACCAGAATAGGAACATGTGAGATAATCCCCACCTTGCGACCCAGCCCTTGTAAGGTATCCAGACTGGCAATAGCAATATCCAGCGTTTCCTGGTCCAGGCTGCCAAAACCTTCGTCAATAAAGAGTGATTCCACCTGAGTTTTTGTTGATGATAATGAAGCCAGTCCAAGTGCCAGTGCTAATGAAACCAGAAAGCTTTCACCTCCGGAGAGACTTTGCACACTGCGTACTTCATCGGCCATATCCCGATCAATGATTTGCAAATCCAAATCAGTTGCCGGTACTCGTTGTAATTGGTAGCGTCGGGCAAAATCATTCAGGTGTTCATTGGCATGAATCAGCAAAGACTCTAAGGTAAGGCTCTGGGCAAAGACACGAAATTTATTACCGCTGGCAGAGCCAATTAAATCATTTAACACGGCCCATGAATTCCAACGTTCCTGTTGAGTATTGAATTCCAGCTGATAGTTTGCAATACGCTGCCGTTTAGCATCATCTGCTTTTAATTCCAGTACCTTTTCCTGCTGTGTTGCCTGTGTTATTTTTAGCTGTTCATTCCGATGATTTAATTGTTCAGACAGGTCTTCTTTTGATAAATTTCTCAAGGATTCAGAAAAAGACGGAAACTTCTGCTCATGATTATCCAGTTTAGCACTTCTCTCTATCAACAATGTTTCCGTCTTAATCAGATCATTATTGAGCTGCTTAATTTCATCTTGTTTTACTTTTATCCAGTGTCCATCTTTTACTAATAATAGTTTTAACTCTGGAAAATTGAGTGAGTGATTATGCAATTCTGTATTCAGTTTTTTTTCATGAACCTCACTTTGCTTACTATTATTATCAATCTGTTGTTGTAAATAATGACATTGCTCATTTATTTTAATTTTATTCTTTTTGGTTTGCTCTAAAATCTTATTTTCACAGTCATATTGCTCTGTTAGTTTGTTAATTGAATCAAGCAAAGCGCTTTCCAGATCATCAACATTGGCAGCAAATTGTTTTGCAACAGTCTGTTTTTTAATAAGCTCATCAAAGTGCTCTTTAAAAAGTTGCTGTCGTTCAAGAATAAGCCCCTCCAGCTCCTGCTTGATTTTATTTAATTCATCCTGATATGTATCTAATTGAGACGTGAAATGATTAATATTCGTTAATAATACGTTTTGTTCAGTAATAATTCTGACAATTTTCTTTTCGTCATTTTGTAGTTGATCTTTACTCTGTTGTTTTTTATCAATATTTTTTTGCAGTTTTATCGCGTATCTAATCTGCTCTTTGTTCAACTCTAATGCTGAATTATTTTTTTCAATTCCCCGGTCAATCTGAGTATCATTTTCTCTATTACTGATAGTCTTTAAAAACGTATACTGCCCAGCCAAAATTCGCCATTGATTCTCTAATTCCTGCAGCTCAAGAGAAGTTTGCCTGATCTGTTTATCCTGATTTAATTTTTCAATTTTCTGATATTCAATTTTTTGCTGTGCATGGTTGAGTTCAATTAATTTTGTCTGCACTATCATATCAAGCTCATTAACTCGCTCTTTTTGTTGCTGATATTGTTGATTCAGTATTGAGTCATGTTCAGCCCAGGGGTGTTCAAATGAGCCGCAAACAGGACACTCCTGATCCTTTTTCAATAAACTTCTTAAAGATGCAGCTCCTTTAGTCACAGATTCCTGAGCAATGACCAGTGCTCTTTTTGCCTCATCGCACAAAGCAAGAGATTGTTGATGTTCATCTTTATTACTATCGGCAATTTGTATGAGTTTTTTAAGACTAAGATCCTCTTGCGCCTGTTTTATTTGCCATTGTGCTAAACTGGATTCTTTGTCATTATAGAGTTCTTTAATTTTTTTGAGCTGTTGAAACTCTTTGTGCTTTTGTGCAAATCCTTCTTGATCCTGATTGAGCTTTTCTAAAGAACTATTTCTTCGTTGTTCCTGCAATTCATGTAGTTGTTTATTGACTTGTTTTAATGAAACATCAATAGAGTTTTTCTTATCCATACACTCTTGAATATTAATTTTCTTATGCTCAAGTTCATTCAGAGAGACAGTCAATTCATTGCTTTTTTGTTCTTTTGATAAACAATTTTTCTCAATTAATCCAATCTTTGTATCAATGGCTCTTGCCTGTATAAAAATGGGCTTTATTTTCTCATACTGTTTCTTGGAACTGATTAACTGTTCTTGTATTATTGTGACACTACTGCTTAGTTTTTCTTCATTTTTATTTTCAATATCATTTTTATTTTTTGCCGTATTAAATTGCTGAATAAATTCTTTTTGGTGTTTTCTTAAATCATCCAGCTGCTGAACGTATGGTCTTAATTTTTGTACCGACATTATTCTTTCCAGCTCTTGCTTTAAGGGTTCTTGTCGAGCTTCATTCGTTTTCAAATCAACTAAAGTTGCTTGAGTAATATTTTGTTCCTTAAGTAATATCTCTTTATGTTCATACCATTGAAGTATTAGTCGACAATTTTTTATAAACGTTTGACTCGCTGACAATTCATCTTCCAGCTCCGTTACTTTTATTTGCAGATCATTACGTTCATTATCCGGCAATGGAATATCAAGACTCATTTTGTCCTGTATTCGGCTTAACAACTGATCTTCTTCCTGAAACTGACGGTAGGCAGCAATGGATAATTGTGAATAGATTTCGGTTCCTGTTATACGCTCTAATAAAGAAGACCGCTCATCACTTTTTGCCTTTAAAAATGCCGCAAAATCACCCTGAGCCAATAACACTGAACGTCTGAATTGTTCAAAAGTGAGGCCGATTCGTTGACTGATTTGCTCAAGAGTATCACTTTTATTTTGCCCGATAGTTTCATTACTTGTTATATTTTTTAAGGTAACGGATTGTTTTTGCAAACGTCCATTAACCTTGTTTCTTGCCCGTTTTATTTCCCAGCGAGCTTGATAACTTTGTTTGTCCAGGCCAACAAAATCCACCTCAGCATAGGCACTCGCCGTGCCTCGACTCATAATAGAAGCAACATCACTGCTGCTGATACGCTGCGCTTCATCTTCATCACTACGTCCTATTTTGACATGAGCACTGCCAAGCAAACGCGGAATTTTATCAAATAATGCCAGACACATAGCGTCAAGCAAGGTGCTTTTCCCCGAACCGGTATGTCCGGTAATAGCAAACAAGCCTGCTTGCTCCAGCGGGGGTTTATTGAGAGCCACCTCAAATTCACCTTTAAGACTCGCCAGATTTTTCCCCCGAATGGCCAGAATACGCATTATTTATTTTCCTCCACTGACTCAAGCAGTTCATGAAATAAGCCAGTGATCTTATCTGGTGCCTGTTGAGCAAAAGTTCGCTGATAACATTGCTGGAAAACATCTTCCGGATGTAATTCTTCCAGGCGGGTTTGTTGTTTTTCCGCGAGGGACTCACCTTTACCTGGATAATGAGTACTCAGTTTCAGTAAACGGACTGCTTTATCTTCCAGCATACTTTCAATTTGCTGACGTAAATCCGGTTCAGGCTTATCCAGTTCAACTCTCACTTCCAGCATGGGTTCATTTAAGTGTTCACTGTTATCATGAGCCTCAAAGTTCTGTTCGTTAATAAGTATTTCAAGTTTTGCTACGCTTGCATAGCCCCTGTCAGGAATTGATTTAATTGCCACTGCACGAGGGATCCTGATTTTTTCAGTGGTTATTTTTTTTCTGGTCTTATGCTCAGAATCTGACAAACAAATTTGCATGATTTGATGTTGGTAATTTCTCTCTGTAAAGGATAAAGGAATGGGTGAGCCGCTATAATGAATGAGGGTATTTTTATTAGTGGTAACTTTTTGCGCCTTATGAAGATGTCCTAAAGCAACATAATCAATTGCTTCATTAAATATTTGAGCGGGTAAAGCATGCTGATTGCCGCCTAAAATTCGACGTTCACTCAGCTCTGATAATTCAGTACCAACCATATAGCAATGACCCGTTACTATTTGCCCGATAGAATCAGACAAGTTGTGCTCTGCTTTATAGTCCTGCATATTTATATATAACTGCTGATAGAGCTGTTCAACACCAGCAATTAATGGATCATTGCAATCTGAAAGCATTTCTCCATCATTGATATCCACATTTCGAATAAAAGGCATTGCGCCGCATATTGCTTTGATATCACCATTTTTATCTGTTAATGGCACAATTAAACGTGACCAGTCTATGATATTCTTTTCCAGAGATGTGTTTTCCCGACGTGTCAAACCTCCAATAACTTTAATGCCCAGGCTTTCCAATATTTGTGAAGGAGCATCCAGTCTTGATGCTGAATCATGATTACCACCAATAATAATAATATCTAAGAGTGGACTATACTGTTTTGCTTTGATAAGAAAATTATAAAACATTGATTGTGCATCGGCGGGAGGATTGGCTGAGTCAAAAATATCACCTGCAATGAGTAAAACATCTGCCTGAGTGTGTTTTATTTGCTCTAGCAGCCAGTTTAAAAAACAATCATGCTCATATTTTCTAGAAATTCCATGCAAACGATGCCCCAGATGCCAGTCCGCAGTATGTAGAATCTTTATCATTTTTCACTCTTGTAAATAAATTACTGTTATTTTATGATTATTTGCATTAATGTAGTCCAATACTAGGATTATCTCATAGTATGCTAAATATATTTACATATAATGAGGAAGGGGTCGGAGTCAAATGGCTTAAAGCATGAGCTTTAAACTATTAATTTTATACTTTTTGCCATTTGACTCCGACCCCGCATACATTATTGATAAAAATCAATTAGTTTCAATAAATTAACTATTGAGGTTTAAATGTTACGTGATTCACTCAGCATTTTAGTTGTTGATGATATGAAATTCAGCTGTGAATTTATTCGCCGTGCTTTAAAGCAAGAAGGCTATACCTCTATTGATGTAGTCAACAATGCACCTGAAGCCCTGATCCGTTTAAAAGAACAGCCGGTTGATGTTGTCCTGGCTGACTGGATTATGCCGGAAATGGACGGCCTGGAGTTAGCACAAAGAATTCGCCAGCTTGATGAAGAACTGCATCATTATACCGGTATTGTCTTATTGACAGCCAAAGATGATATTGATTCAATTCGTACTGCTTTTGAAGAAGGTGTTGATGATTATATTGTAAAACCACCTAATCAGGTTGAATTAGCAGCCAGAATTTATTCCAGTGGTCGTGTTGCCCGTATGCAGAATAGTTTATTACAAACCACTCAAACCTTACGAAGATTATTCGAACGAGAATGTAAAGTTGATAATATTACCGGCCTGGGTCGTCTCGAAGATACACACAAACGACTTGATTCACTTTTACAGCAAACGTTCTCCCGGGGCGGAGCAACCTGCACTGCAATTTTAAAAATTACCGATATTGACAAGTTATCTAAGCAATATGGTCAATTAGTTTATGAAGAACTCCTCAGCAGTGTCGCTAATCGCATACGCCATCAGGTGCGCCCTATTGATTTAGTAGGCCATATCGCCCAAAATGAATTCCTGATTGCAATGTATAGCACTAATGATACTCGCTGCCGTAATTTTAAACGCATATTACAGGATTTAAACCACCGTTCCTACAAAACAACAGATGGATTTCTCAATATTCATTGTGCAATGGCAATGGCTGTCACAAAAAAAGAAAATGATAATATTGACGTTAAAGAATTAATCAGCAATATTCATAAAAACCTGTATAAATCAATTGAGATGGGTTATGAAGAAGTTGCCACCTGATATTCATGGGAAAAAAACACATTTACCTTTTATACATCTGCTATTCATTTCCCTTTTACAATGCATTTGTCTAACCAATAGTTTTGCACAAGATGCGCCTGAAACTTTAGTGTCAACAGCAGAGATCAGCATTGGCACGCTGCAGACTGAGCAGATTTTTATTGGTAGTATTCATTTTTCACAATCATCACTACTCGCCTCTAAAACTCAGGGGATGGTGCTTAAAGTCAATTTTGATACCACACAACTCATTCAGCAAGGTGACGTACTGGTCGAACTGGATCATGAAATTCTGGATTCACAAATCAGAGCCGTTCAAGCCTCACTCAAAGAACTAAAGCTATTAGAAGAAAAATCGGCTAAAGATCTAAAACGCTATAAAAAACTGGTACAGCAGAAGAATGTATCACAACAAAAATACGATGAAATTTACTATGATAAGATCCGCATCGATCAAAAACTTATTTCTTCCAATGCAGAATTAGAAGCGCTGCTCATTGAGCGCAAACAGCATACTATCAGTGCCCCTTTTTCCGGCATCATTACTGAACGCTATGTTGAGCTGGGCGAGTGGGTTGATAAAGGGGGAAAAATTGCCACTCTGGTTAATCCTCAGGCGGTAACCAGTATTTTCAATCTGCCCGCCTCCTATGCCCTGGAAATTAAGCCGCAGCAAAAAATTCAGGTTCACACTGGCAAGCAGTCCATAAACGGTACGATCGAAGGCGTTATTATCAAGGGTGATAATAAAAGCAGAACCTTTCCTTTAAAGATAAAATTACACAGTGATAATGCTGTTTTATTTGACGGCATGGAAACACAAATCAAGTTACCCAGAAAAAGCAGCGAAGGACTTCTCGTGCCAAGAGATGCCATTATCAAACGCTTTGGCAATAATGTTATTTTTATTGTAGATAACCATACGGCAAAAACGACGACAAAAATGACTGCAAAAATGGTTCCGGTTATTATTCATTTATACAGCGGCTCAATGGCTTCAATATCAGCCAGAGAAGAAAATGAAAAAGAACTGCTTCAGGCCGGTCTGAAAGTCATCACCAAGGGTAATGAACGCGTCTTTCCCGGGCAGACACTGCAAGTGAAATAAGCATGGATATTATTAAATATTCCTTACACAAGCCCGTTACGATTACCGTTGCAGTCTTATTGATCCTTATGTTCGGCCTATTGGCTCTGCAGAAATTACCCTTACAATTAACACCCAATGTCAGCGAAGCAAAAATCTCCGTAGTCACCGCCTGGCCGGGTGCCTCACCGCGTGAAATAGAGCAGGATATTATTGAAGAACAGGAGCTGGTTCTTAAAAATACCCCTGGATTAATTATCTATGAGGCAAAGGCTCAGGATAATCTGGGTACCATAACCCTCACCTTTAAACTGGGTACCAATATTGAAAAAGCACTGCTGGATGTCAGCAACAAGCTCACTGAAGTCGATAATTATCCACTCAATGTTGAAAAACCCATTATCAAAGCCACCGGTGAAAGTTCATCACCCGTCATATGGACGATGCTGCGCACCCTGCCGGAAAACCCCAATGATATTGATACTTATAAAACCTATTTAGAAAATCAGGTTAGAGAACATTATGAACGGGTGCCGGGCGTTGCGGAACTTTTTATGCTCAGTGGTACCAAACAGCAGATGCAGATCACTCTGGATGTTAACCTGCTGGCTAAATACAAATTAACCATTGATGATATTATTAACAAAGTGAAGCGTCATAATCAGGATGTTTCTGCCGGTTCTATTGATATTGATCGACGCAACTACCGAATTCGAACGATTGCACAATTTCGTGATACGCAGAGCATTCGTGAACTGATTTTAATCGCTGACTCTGACCGGCAGGTCAAATTAAAAGACATAGCCGTCATTAACTATGGCTATGCTGTCCCCCGTTCATTTTCAGCAATTGAGGGTGTTAAAGGTCTGATCATTGGCGTAAAACCGGAAAATAACACCAATATTGTTGAACTCAGCAACAATGTTGAACAAGTCGTCAAGCAATTAAACAGCACTATGCTTAAAGAGATGGGCTTACGAATTGACTGGCTGCATGATAAACGTCACTATATCCAGGGCTCGATTGATCTGGTTCAGCAAAATATCTTAATTGGCGGCGCACTGGCCATTATGGTGCTACTGCTCTTTTTGCGCACGATTTCATCAACCGCGGTGGTGGCTCTGGCCATTCCTATCTCAATTATTGCTACCTTTATTATTCTGCATCTTATGGGGCGTTCTCTCAATACCATTTCTCTTGCCGGTATTTCATTTTCAGTAGGAATGTTAGTTGATTCTGCCATTGTTGTACTAGAAAATATTGATCGTCATAAAAAAATGGGCAAAGCTTTTTTTAAAGCCGCCTATGATGGTACCAATGAAGTCTGGGGGGCACTCATTGCTTCAGCATTAACCACCGTCGCGGTATTCGTACCCATTATTTTTCTACAAAATGAAGCAGGTCAATTATTTAAAGACATTGCTATTGCTGTGACTGCCGCTGTTTCTTTTTCATTGTTTGTGTCTATTTCTGTGATACCAATGCTCTGGCAGCAACTGATGCGCCTGCATCCTAATGACGTACATATCAATACCAAAAAGAAAAGCCCTATTGTCCGCATCGGCACCTGGTTTTCAGATATGTTCATGGCACTGATCAGCAGTATTTTAGCAAGCCGCAGCAAACGTCTGCTGACGATTCTTTGTTTAACACTGCTTTCCGGACTCAGTGCTTACAGTTTATTTCCCAAAATGGAATATTTACCTCAGGGTAATCGTAATTTATTTTTTAATATTATGATCCCGCCGCCAGGACTTTCCTATCAGGAAAAAAAATCCATCGGAGATGAAATCTATCAACAAATCAAACCTCATATTAACCAATCCATTGATGGCTATCCTGCGGTAAAACGACTATTTTATGTGGCCTCTGGTGATTTTATGATCTTTGGTGTGATTGCCGCTGACGATAGTCGAGTGAAGGAATTGAAACCCTTATTAATCCCCATCGTGAATAGTTTCCCAGGTATTTTCGGCATAACCAAACAAGCCGGTGTTTTTGA
>WTAX01000381.1 GCA_013139395.1 Gammaproteobacteria bacterium
GCAGAAAGTCATGCGCCTGGTTGATATGTTAGAAGATCTGGATGATGTGCAGAATGTTTATTCTAACTCTGAATTTTCAGATGAGGTAATGGAACAATTAGCACAGGAATAATCTATTACCACCGGGTAGGCAAGTATATATTTTCCTGATTACTCATAAGTCTCAGCCGCTTCTGTAGGAAGGGGTCGGAGTCAAAAGGCTTAAATCATGAGCTTTAACTATTAATGTCATACTTTTTGCCATTTGACTCCGACCCCGTATAGTAATCCGGTAGATATACACGCTGAAATTTACCTTAAATCAATATCAATTAAAAGTTGTCTTAAAATGGCCATTAAACAAGCGGAAGATGAAATATCTCCTTATTATCAGTTTAATTCTTTATATCCATGGCAGTTATCTTTATGGAAGCAGCTTTATAGTAATAATATAGCAGCTGATCATTTTCCCCATGCGCTGTTATTTTCCGGTGTTGCGGGTATAGGAAAGAAACAGCTGGCTTTTCATTTAGCCAGAGGTTTGTTGTGTCAGTCACCTCAGGAAAATCCCCAAACAGGACAGATTGAACCTTGTCAGCAACATGATTGCGGGAAAACCTGTCGTTCCTGTCGACTTTTTAGTGCAGGAACACATCCGGACTTATATCATGTGACTACACCCGTTGATAAAAAGGTCATACCTGTGGATGACATACGAACGCTGATTCAATGGAGTGTGTTAAGCAGCCAGTTAGGTGGAAAAAAAATTATTATCATTGAGCCGGCAGAAGCCATGAATCCCAATGCTGCTAACAGCCTGCTGAAAACACTTGAAGAGCCGGTTGCAGATACGATAATCATATTATTAACCAATAAGAAACAGGCACTCCTGCCAACCATTAGAAGTCGCTGTCGAACTATTGATATGGCGCTGCCTGATAAACAAAGTGTTTTGCATTGGTTATCTGAAAAAAACTTAACTGATCCTGAATTAATGTTGTCTCTGACCTCAGGTGCACCATTGCTTGCTTTTGAATTATCCCAGGGATCTCAGCTTGAGGTTCGTCATTTAATAATCAAGCAATTACTATCAGTTATGACTGATTCAATTGATCCTATAACTGTTGCAGAAACCCTGTTTAAACAAACAAAAATAAAGCCGGCTAAGGGTAGTCGAAAAAAAACAGATAATAAGAAATTGTTGATAAGTGCATATGACATTATTTATTGGTTTGATTCTCTGCTCTCAGATATAGTAAGGTTAGCTCAGAAGTGTACCCAAGACACAATAATTAATATTGATTATTATGATAGCTTGCAACAATTATCAAATAGATTATACTTAAAAAAAATATTGCAACTAACTGATTCAATTAATAAAGCCTATTTTGAAATTCAAGGACAAATCAATGTAAATTTGTTGTTTGAAAAATTATTAATTGATTGGAAAAATTGCCAAAAGTAAACAGATTTTGTTACTATCCGTACTTATAAATATATAACTAAATTAAAGAGTCTTTTGTATTATGATGCGTCCCGGTCAAGCCAGACAGAGTATTTTATCTCTTTCTATTAAAGACAAAAATGCACTTTATGCGGCCTATATGCCCTTTATTGTTAACGGCGGCTTATTTATTCCCACTAATAAGCAATATAATTTAGGTGATGAAGTTTTTATGCTGCTGACTTTGCTTGATGAGAAAGATAAGTTGCCCGTTGCCGGAAAAATAATCTGGATTACCCCAGTTGGTTCACAGGGTAATCGTGCTGCAGGGGTGGGTGTGCAGTTTAGTGATCAGGATAATGGTCAGGCGCAAAAGAAAATTGAGACCTATCTTGCAGGTGCTTTAAAATCCGACCGTCCCACTCACACCATGTGATTAATACGCCATTAATATTCTATTCTATTAACTCTTATTACGATTATTCTCGATCTATAAATTCAAAGTAAACTTATGCCTATAAACTTATGCCTATAAAGTACGTGGATTCACATTGTCATCTTGATATGCTTGATTTATCTGAATTTGATGATCACATGGATAATGTCATTCGTCTGGCAAAACAAAATCAAGTCAGTGATATTTTGAGTATTACCGTTGATTTAGAGTCTTTTCCACGGATTTTAGACACTGCCAGAAATTATCCTAATGTGCATGCTTCAGTTGGCCTGCACCCGTGTCACTTACCAGAAAACAACATAACTATTGAGCAGTTATCTGCTTTAGCTGATGATTCCAATGTCATTGCTATCGGTGAAACGGGACTAGACTATTATATGAATAATGGTTGTGACCCGCTTGAAGACAATTTTTCCTGGCAAAGAGAACGTTTTAGAGTTCATATCAAAACAGCTATTGAAACATCTAAACCGCTTGTTATTCATACCCGTGATGCTCGTGAAGATACCTTGCGTATTCTTGAAGAAGAAAATGCTGAAAAGATTGGCGGTATTATGCATTGTTTTGTTGAAGACATAGCAACTGCAGAAAAGGCGTTGGCAATGGGTTTTTATATTTCATTTTCAGGTATTGTGACCTTCAAGAATGCAAACTCAATTCAGGAAGTGGCGAAAATGGTTCCAGAAAATCGCTTGCTAATTGAAACGGATTCTCCCTATCTTGCGCCAGTTCCTATGAGAGGCAAAAAAAATCAACCAGCCTATGTTGCCTATGTCGCTGAATTTTTGGCAGAACTGCGTGGTGTCAGCGTTGAACATATTGCTGACGTGACAAGGGATAACTATTTTAGATTATTTAACCTAAATGATCGGATGATTTAAACCCTTTGGGTGTTTTGCCAGAAGCAATATAGGCAAAGGCCAGCACTTCGGCAACGACATGATAAAGTGACTCAGGAATATCTTCATAGAGTTCTAATTGTGATAAAAGAACGGCCAGTTCAGGATCTTCATGAATGGGAATACCATGTTCTTTTGCAAGCTCGATGATCTGTTGAGCAACATCATTTTGCCCAGTTGCTGTGACTTTAGGAATGGGTTGTGTCGCGTCCTCGTTATAGTGTAATGCAATAGCCTGTTTAAAAGGCATATTATCATCAGTGTGAGGACGCTTTTTTTTATTCTCTTTTTTATTCATCCTATACTCGTTCATCAATAATAAACTGACTATTGCTTTGCTCATTCTTTGCTTCTTCAGGCATGCCGTGAAAAGCGCTCAGTTGTGATATGGTAAAACCTGCTTCTATTAATCGTTCACTGAGCAAAGGAAAATGATTTTGCAATAAGCGTTGGCTTTTTTTCCCCTCAGTCCAGAACTGCATGGCAAGATCCAGCTGATCTAAAGTAATATAAATACGCATACCACCCAGGGTATTCAAATGAAATGCCAGGTTGACGGTCCAGACTTTATTGCCTTCGAGTGCTTCTTTTTCCTGTAATTCTTCACGAATTTTTAATTGCAGTACTTCTTGTTGATCATTGTGGCGAAACGGCACCTCAAAATTGATAAATGACTGATCACCACCCTCACGTGTGTGTAATTGGGTGATGATAATGCGGGACAAAACACCTTCTAATTGTTCAAGTACTCTGGATTGAAGTAAAAAGTGATTGTTTAACTGGAGCAGATTAGAATCTAAAACAGGCATTTGTACTTGAGCATGTGCTAATCTGCCGGGTAAATCAGTCATGAGTTTCAAACTGCCTTGAGAATTAATCAGCCCATCATAGGCTATATTTTTATATAAACTGCTTTCGCTAGTGAGTAGTTTGGGAATTAATATTGCCTGATTATTCTGTATAAGTGCAACCAGCTGTGATAAGCCTGCTTTTAGATCAGTGATTGCTATTGGATTATTGCTTACTGAACCCTGACTATTCATTGTTGAATTGATAATTTTTGATTCTAAAAATGCGCCCGAGTTATTAATTGCATTTTTAACTTCTTTACCCGTTGATAACTGAGAAAGCTGAGGAAATTGTTGTATCACGGTTTCTACCTGTTTTTTAAACTGAGGTGTAAAAAATGTATTTGCCTGATTGCTTTGAGTGGCAATTTCTCTAAGTGAAGCCAGTAATTGCGGCATTGCTTGCTGTTTAGTCACTAATTGATTAATAAATTGACTGATTTGATTGCTCTGTGAGGGAGAGTGTTTTAATTGAAAAGAAACCTCAGAAGCATTTTTATTAACCTGTAATAGTAATTGTTGACCTGCCTTAAGTGCTAAGTCAGTTTTAATTTCCACCAGTTGTGATTGTTTGATTAAATCATTGCTAATGAGTTTATTACTCAAATCTGCAAGAATATTTGCAGGGAATTGTCCGGATTTATTGACCAGTAATGAAGCAATATTATTTTCTGGCGCTTGATAGACTATACTTTGGATCACTTGACCTGAAAACCATTGGCGTAAAGTCCCCAGGGTTAATTGCTCAGGTTTTATTGTTTGCGAAGCAAGCACTTGAGCGAGTTTGTGTTGTTGAACCCTGTCCTGAATATATAATTGAGTAAATTCACCGGGTAATATTTGTTTTGCACTAAGGATGGCTTTTTGTGTATTGACACTTAATAAGCCATTATTACCAAGATTTTGTAAGGTCTGTTTTAATAATAAGCCAATGGCAGCACGTTGCTTATCAGTAATAGCCGCAGTGATTTTATTGCTAAGATCATCACTGCTGGTGTTTTTACTATTAAGCTCTTTGCTGCTGATATCCTTGCTGCTTATTTCTTGAGTCAGCTCGGACTGTGTTTTCTTGATTTCAGCAGAGAGTTTTGACGGTTCAATTGGTTGCATTTCTGCTCTCTAAACGCTCCAGGCTTGTAAAAGTGCCAGTGTCTTAAAATACTGTGCTAATATTAAGTATAAACCAAATAGACAGAATAAAAATAAGAAATCAGGCTAAATATGAACAAAGAAACACAGTTATGGTATTTAAAGGTCAAAGGTCGGGTTAAAGGCCCTTATGCCTCGGGGCTTATTAGCAAAAGTATTTTACTGGGTCGTATCCATCCATCTGATCTTTTGAGTCAGGATAAAGAAGTCTGGCGTCAGGCCTCATCCATTAAAGAAGTGATGCCGGATGTGATCAAGCACCGTAATGCTCCAAATTATAAAGAACGGCTTAGAGCTGCAAGACGTTGGGCTGATGAACGTGAAACTGTACGTGAAGTCGATCAGAATGGCCAGGAAAAACTGTATAAACCACGTAAAAAAGTGACATCTCTAAGAATTAAAACAACAGGAATAATGGGAATAATTACTATTGCAGCTATTCTTTCAGGTTTAATTTTTGTTATGTTTAAATTTACCCCGGATGATCCCTTAGCAAAGATTAACTGTTCTGCTCAGGCAGAGGATGGAATGGTTTATGATGGTTGTCATTTACAGAGGAAAATTTTTAATAATAAAAGCCTTAAAGGCAGCAGCTTTAAAAACACCTTATTACAAAACACACAATTTAGACAATCAAGTTTACAAAAAAGTAATCTTGATTATGCTAATTTGTCCCATGCTGATTTATCTCAAACTAATTTTACAGAAGCAAGCCTTCGTGCAGCTGATTTACGTGGTGCGATACTAAATGCAACGATTTTTACCAAAGCAGATTTAAGTTATGCTGATTTGACCGGGGCCAAAGTATCAAAAATTAAATTAACGGGGACAATACTCAGCAATACAATCTGGTTTGATGGACGGGTTTGTAATAAGGAGTCGGTCGGGCGTTGTAAAAGGTAGTTGCTTACTTTTAACTACATGCCAAATAGTTACCATCAATTTAAACTATTTATATCAGAGTTTTATAGTACAATATTAGTAACTATTCAGCGTATTATTTACAAGAAGCCTGTGGTTGCTTATTTTTCTGACTTTGATTGTCTGAGCGCAGCGAGTTCTCAAAGTTAGAAAAATAAGTGACCATAGGCTTAACAAGCGTTATTTAGGAATACACACTGAATAGTTACTAATATTGTACTTATAAATTGTTTTTCCAACATACTAAGGCCGTTATTGTGACAGAAATTATATACACCAGGGACTCATTGTCTGAATCATTAAAGACAATTACTGACTTTATTCGTTGGGGAGCGAGTATTTTTAAACAATCCAATCTTTTCTATGGCCATGGTAATACGACAGCTATTGATGAGGCGGCTTATCTTGTCTTGCATACATTGAATCTAGAACCTGATACTCATTCTGTTTATTTTTCATCCAGACTGACTGACAATGAAAAACAAGCCCTGTTTGATATTTTATTTCGACGTGCTAAAGAAAAAATTCCTGCCGCTTATCTGACCAATGAGTCCTGGTTTGCCGGTCTGTCTTTTTATGTAGATGAGCGTGTTTTAGTGCCACGCTCACCTATAGCTGAACTGATTCAAAAACACTATAAACCCTGGGTTGATGCGGAAAATGTCGAAAATATCTTAGATCTGTGTACCGGCAGTGGTTGTATTGCCATTGCTAATGCTTATTATTTTCCACATGCTAGTGTTGATGCTGTGGATATTTCAGAAGATGCACTGGATGTTGCCCTGCAAAACATTGAACGTCATCATCTGGTTGATCAGGTTAATATTATTCAATCTGATTTATTCAACAATCTACAAGATAGAAAATACGATATTATTGTTTCCAATCCACCTTATGTCGATGCCGATGATTTAGCTAATATGCCTGTTGAGTTTCATTCAGAACCGAAAATTGGTCTGGAAGCAGGGGATGATGGACTTGAGCTGGTTATTCCTATGCTGGAACAAGCATCAGAGCATTTAACTGATGGCGGTATCCTTATTGTGGAAGTAGGTAATAGTGACTATGCCTTACAGGAACGTTATCCTGATTTACCTTTTTATTGGCTGGAATTTGAAAATGGTGGTCAGGGTGTTTTCTTATTAACAAAAGAACAATTGGATGATTATTTTAATGTTTCATAAATCACTTTTTGCTGGATTTATAGTGCAAAGTTAATAGTGATTTCCAGACCGCCTGTTTCAGCATCTGAAAATTTTATTGACCCTTCATAAACATCGACAATATCCTGCACAATTGCCAGACCTACGCCATGTCCCGGCGTGAGTTCATCAGCACGAACACCGCGTTGGCTGATTTGATCTATCATATCGCGGGCAATTCCGGGGCCATTATCGGTAATATGTATAAGCAGAGTATCTTCACTTGTTTTGATACTTAAATTGATTTTATCATTACACCATTTACAGGCGTTATCTAATATGTTTCCTAATATCTCCATAAAATCACCTTCATCAATTTTCAGTTGAATATCAGGCTCTAAATATAATTCAAAGTGTATATTTTTATCACGATAAATTTTTTTCATACTGTCAATCAGTGTATGAACGATGGGTGTGAGCTGCAAGTATTGAATATGAGGTGATGGTGTGTTTGAGGCAGCTCTTTGCAGCTGGTACTCAATGATCGAATTCATACGGGCAACGGCATCATTGATACTATTAATGTAGTTGTCAGGCTGTTCAGGATTGTAGGCTTGTCCTCTGATAATAGCTAAGGGTGTCTTAAGGCTGTGAGCCAGATCGGCTAAGGCATTACGATAACGAAGTTGCTGCTGTCGCTCATATTGAATGAGTTGGTTGATATTGTGTGTCAGGGGGATTAATTCATCAGGATAGGTGTTTTTTAACAGCTCTTGCTCACCTTGCTCTACGGATTTGATTTCCTGTTCAACCTCTCTTAATGGCTTGAGTCCCCAGCGCAGAATAAGAAAAAGAGTGATAAAGAGTATTAATGACATGATGATCAAGTTTGTCCATAAACTGTATTGATAATTTGCTACTTTTTTGTTCAGCTGGCTTAAGTCGTTGCTGATATGATAGATAAGTGGAAATTTTTCAGACGCCGGATCCCAAAAGATAGCAATACTCAGACTAATATAGGTTTTACCATTGGCCTCATATTGTTGAAAGACTTTCTTTCCATGCTCGATTTTTCCCTTCGATAAAGGGATGACGGGTGGTAGTAGTTGTCCAATAGCTGGAGTAGACTGCCATAAGATAGTGCCGTCTGCCTGAGTAATGTAGCCTGACAATTGTGAATAAGTATTACTATTAATATCTTTGCTATTGGGAAGCGGTTTGTTGGTCAGTATTTGTGTGTTTGAGTATCGATTGGTAGGAATAAATTCTCGATCAGCCATTAATAAATAAACCTGGCCTGTCAGGCTGTCTTCAAGTGCAGAATAGGCACTATGATAGAAGGTATTACTTAAGGTGATACCGATCAGCAGCATAAAGCTGGTGACAATACTAGTAGCCCCGACAATAATTCGACTATTAATAGAGGTCATTTTTAAATAAGAGCTTAGTTTTTTCATA
>WTAX01000376.1 GCA_013139395.1 Gammaproteobacteria bacterium
GAATACCACAACGACAGGCACACATATAACAGGTCGTATTTTTGACCTCAATATGATCGTTAGAATCAGCTGCTACATTATTCTCTGAGTGCATTCAGATAAAACCTCTTTAAACGCCATTGAAAAATCTAATCTAGTATTTTATTATAATATACTAATTTGTTCTACTATTGACATAAATCAATGCATGATACTACCACCAAAGAGTTAATTTAATGCATATGTTGCGACTTTCTCTATTACTTTTGGGTAGCATTAAAAAATAACCTGAAATACGACAATCGCTTATTTATTTTGTTAAAATTTACCCATCTATCACATTAAGAGTAAGTAAAAAAGTGACATCCCATTCTCAATATTCTGAACGCTTTGCCGGCATTCAACGCCTTTACGGCATAAACAAGGCAAAGATTATTCCTACGTTACATATTTGTGTGATTGGCATTGGCGGTGTGGGTTCATGGGCTGTTGAAGCCTTAGCCCGTTCTGGTGTTGGTGAAATTACATTGATTGATAATGATGATATTGCCCTGTCTAATATGAACCGGCAAGTTCACACTCTGGATAAAACCATAAACCAGTCAAAAGTCCTGGCAATGCAGGAAAGAGTATTACAAATCAATCCTGAGTGTCGCTGTCATGCTATTGATGATCTGGTCACCCAAAGCAATCTGAGCAAATACTTTTCTCAGGACTCTCCTTTTGATTATGTGATTGATGCTATTGACAGCGCAAAACAAAAAAGTGCGCTTATTTATTATTGTAGACGAAATAAAATTCCGATTATTACCACAGGCGGTGCAGGTGGTCTGGTTGATCCTACGGCGATACAAATTAAAGACTTAAGTAAAACTCATAATGATCCTCTGGCCGCTAATGTACGTTCTCAATTACGCTATAATTATAATTTTTCCCGTAATACTAAAAGGCGTTTTGGCATAGAATGTGTCTATTCCACTGAACAGCAACTCTATCCACAAGCAGATGGCAGTATCGGTCAGGAAAAACCAGATACAAAAGGTATTAACCTGGATTGTAACTTTGGCTATGGTTCTTCCAGTTGTGTGACATCCGTTTTTGGTTTTGTGGCAGCAGCCAGGGTCATAGAAAAATCAATAATTAAAGCAAAGCGTATAGAATAAGAGGATAGCCTGCCGCAACCATAGCAGCCAGGATTGTAATAGTACTGGATGAACGAACCATCACGATGGGCATTGCGCCAAATGAATATGAAATGATTTCTGCATAAAAAAAGCCTGCGGGTTAGGCAGGCCATTCTTTTAAAACAAAGAGCTAAAACAAAGAGCTAGAACAAAGTTGTAGAAAAATCAAAACATTTTAGTCATCTTTTTCTTCATCTTCCTCTTCTCCTCCCGGAGTATCATCAGCAGGGTCATAACCTGCAGGTAACTCGTGAGCAATTCCCTTATGACACTGAATACACGTCCAGCCATTATCAATTGCTTCTTCATGACGATCGGAGCTGCGCGATTCCTGTTTATCAAAATCCATAGAATCAAAATCATGACAATTACGACATTCACGAGAATCAGTACCTAACATCCGTTTCCATTCATTTTGAGCCAGTTGAAGACGTTTTGCTTCAAACTTCTCGGGTGTATCAATTGTACCTAACAGCTTGTGATAGATTTCATTAGAAGCCTTAATCTTACGAATTATCTTATGTATCCATTCTTTAGGTACATGACAATCCGGACAAGTAGCTCTTACACCGGTACGGTTTGAATAGTGAATAGTATCTGTATATTCCTGGTAGACATTTTCTTCCATTTCATGACAGGAAATACAAAATGACTCTTGATTGGTGGCTTCCATAGCAGTATTAAAACCACCCCAGAAAATAACACCCAAAACAAAACCAAAAAACAGTACTTTAAATGTACCTTCTTTTGAAAATAATCCCATTATTCTTAATCCCCATCTCTATTGTAAAGAGTTTTAGTAAAAATCTAAAAATCTGATTGACGGATTGTACACCATCAAACAGATTATTAGAATATACCCATAGTATTAATATGGATTTATTTACCAGGAGCTTTACTAAATACCTTCAAACACATTTTCTACCAGTGGGTTGTCCTTAGTTTGAGGCGCATGACACTGGTTACAGAAATAGCGACGGCTGGATATGGTCTTTAGTGTTTCACCATCACGAGTGATGTAATGACTATCACCAACCTTAGGTGCTTTTTCTTTCTTATAGGCTTTTTCACTATGACACTTCATACAACCATTTCCTTTTAAAGAAATTTTATATTTATCAATGGTATGAGGAATCATCGGCGGCTGTAGTTTGAAGCTACGTTCAATACCACCTTCTACAGTAGCAATCTTATGCTTACCAGCTTTATTGGCTTTGTTATCAAGGGCACTATCACCACGTAGTGATTGCACCGACATTGCTGCTGATGAAAACATCACTGCTGTCATCGCTAATAGAAAAATCGTTATACTCCTGGTAAAAAGAGCTTTTTGATTTATACGTTTAAACATTTTTTTTCTCCATTAAAAATCAGAAGTTTAAAGTTCAGATTTGAAATTACAGTTCTTAAAATAAGAAGCTTTAGTTAAAGTGTTCAGCTTTTAAAACGATTGGAAAAATTAAATACATCTTCATCACAAACATCAATACAACGACCACAATTAGTACAATTACCATCATCAATTAATGGACTAATGCCTTTATCTGCACCTTTTAACGCAGGTGTTATCACCTTTGGTTCAGGACAGACAACATAGCAGTCATTACAATCATCACATTGATCACGCTTGGCAGCACTCACCCGAAGCAGACTTTTTGTCCCTAACAGACTATAAAAAGCACCTACTGGACACAAATGACCACACCATCCCCGCTGACTGATAAATATGTCAAACAAAAAGATAGCAACAATCACCATCCAGGCCCAGCCCATACCAAAAATGATTCCGCGAAACATCAATGATACCGGGTTGAACAACTCCCAGACAATTGCCCCGGTAATTGGTGGTAAAATCAGTGTCAGAGCCAGTAACCAGTAGCGCGTGCTTCTGGCAAAATGACTGGACACTTTTAAACCAAGCTTTCTGCGTACCCAGCCTGCCGTATCAGTCACAATATTGACCGGACATATCCAGGAACAGTAAACCCGTCCACCAACTAACAGATAAAAAACCAAAACAATGGTCACACCAATCAGGCCGCTAGTCACGGGAACATTCCCGGACATTAAGCCTTGCAGCATAACATACGGATCAGAAAGCGGTAATATATCCAGCGTCAGACTCGACGCCATATTACCTTTTACAATCCAGATCCCAAAAACAGGTCCCATTAAAAAAAGCGCCAGAATACCAAGTTGACTGATTCTACGAAAAATCAACCACTTATATGCTCCAAACCAACCTTTTTTGGCAATAGCCTGTGTTCCAGGCTGCTGTTTCTGTTCAACCATCATTTACTCTCCTGTTCCTGCAGCTTTTTCAAGCTGTCCAGAGGATTAGAAGAGTACGGTGAAGCATCTGACGATTCAGGCGGTAATGATAAACCACCCTTATTGTAGTCATACGTTACACCCTCAGGTAAGTTATAACGGTGTTCCACATCCGGTGTCACCAGGCTCTTGCCCGCGACTTTTTTCTGTTTCCAGCCGAATCGATAATGCTCACCTACTAAGCCTTTAGCCAGCTCCATAGGCAGCACTTTGATTGCCGCTTCTTCCAGAATACAAGCCTTTTCACACTTGCCGCAGCCTGTACAGGCATCGGAATGAACCACCGGTATAAACAAAGCATGTTTACCCGAACGACGGTTATGCTGCATTTCAATTGTAATCGCATCGCCCTGTACCGGGCAGACATTAAAACACACTTCGCAGCGCAGACCCTGAAAGGCAATGCATTCTTCCTGATCGATTAATACCGCAAGACCCATACGGGCATCGTCAATATTATCCAGCTCATGGCTTAATGCATTAGTCGGACAGGCCGCTGCACAAGGTATATGTTCACACATCTCACACGGTTTATCCCGAGCCACAAAATAAGGAGTTCCCATAGCAACGGAATCTCCCAATTCTGCCAATCTCAGCATGTCATAAGGGCAGTCTCTGACACAGAGTCCACAACGAATACAGGCACCTGAGAATTCTGGTTCAGGTAATGCACCCGGTGGTCGGATAACCCAGGCTGGATGGGACTCAACCTGGCGGGAATAAGTCCCCATGCCAAGTCCCAGCAACCCTGCACCACACGCAGATTTGAGTGTATCACCCAAAAACTTGCGCCGGTTCAGTGTTGCCCTCTTTTTAAGAGAAGTTCCAGTCTGAGCAGTATCCCCCCGCCCTTGCGTATTTGACACGTAAATTTACCTCTTCAGTTCATAGTCATGTTTATAATGTCTGTCTTCCCTGTTACTTTCATATAAATTGACTTCATATAAAGAAAGAACAGGGAAGACGATACTTCATTTGTAACAATTACTGTAAAAACAGCTGTATTAATTCTCCAATCGCTTAAATAATTAAGCTTTCACAACCTTACAAGCACATTTTTTGTAATCGGTTTCTTTAGAAAGCGGATCAGTAGCATCCAGGGTTGCTTTATTGATCAAACGACCTGCATCAAACCAGGGAACAAATACCAGACCTTCTGGTGGTTTATTACGTCCCTTCGTTTCAACTCGTGCTTCAATCTCACCACGAATAGTCATCAGCTTCGCTATAGAACCATTACGCAACTTGCGCTTCTTGGCATCTTTTTTGTGCATATAGATAACGGCATCAGGCACTGCACGATAAAGTTCAGGTACACGACGAGTCATAGAACCAGAATGCCAGTGTTCAAGGACACGACCGGTACATAACCATAAATCATGCTCTTTATCCGGACTTTCTGCAGGCTCTTCATAAGGTGCAGAAATAATTTTCGCTCTGCCGCCGTTTTTCTTATGGTTACCATAGAAATAAGCATCACCTTTTTTACCATCCGCATTATACTTGGCAACATAAGGATCATAACCTTCACGGAAACGCCATAAGGTTTCTTTGCCATCCACTACAGGCCAGCGTAAACCACGCGTTTTATGATACACATCAAAATCAGCTAAATCGTGCGCATGTCCGCGACCAAATGCAGCATATTCTTCAAACAGACCTTTTTGCACATAATAGCCAAAATGCTCCATTTCATGGTTATTGTATTTATTACCTTCACCATCAGTGACTTGCTGACTTGGGAATTTATTAACCTGACCATTTTCAAATAAAACTTCGTACATGGTTTTGTCTTTATATTCCGGCATTTTAGCCAATAAATCTTCTGGCCAGACTTCAGTCATTTTGAAGCGCTTAGTAAATTCCATTACCTGCCATAAATCTGATTTAGATTCGCCCGGTGCAGAAACCTGCTCACGCCAGAATTGAGTACGACGCTCGGCATTACCATAAGCACCTTCTTTCTCAACCCACATTGCGGTTGGTAAGATAAGATCACCGGCCATAGCTGTAACTGTTGGATACGGATCAGAAACGGTGATGAAGTTAGCAGGATTACGATAACCCGGCCATGTTTCTTCATTAAAGTTTGCTGCTGCCTGAGCATTATTAGTACACTGAACCCAGTAAGCATTCAGCTTGCCGTCTTTCAACATACGGTTTTGCAGTACGGCGTGATAACCCGGCTTAGGATTAATAGTACCCTTAGGCAGTTTCCAGATTTTCTCAGCAGTATCACGATGCGCTTCTTTCTTAACCACTAAATCAGCAGGCAGACGATGAGCAAAGGTACCTACTTCACGAGCAGTACCACAAGCTGAAGGCTGGCCAGTCAATGAGAATGGACCGCTGCCTGGCTTGGAAATCTTACCGGTTAATAAGTGAACGTTATAGCAAAGACCATTGACCCAAACACCACGTGTGTGCTGGTTAAAGCCCATAGTCCATAAAGAAGTAATCTTCTTCTTAGGATCAGCATACAATTTAGCCAGTTTCAGCAAGTTCTTCTTAGGGACACCAGACATTTTACTGGTGTATTCCAGAGTATAAGGCTTAACAGACTTAGCATACTCCTCAAAACTGATTTTTGGATGTGCACCCTTGGTTTTGCCATTGTTTTTAGCTTTTTTCTCAAGTGCATGATCCGGACGTAAACCATAACCAATATCTGTTGTTGCCTGATGGAATGCGACATGTTCTTTAACGAAGTCTTTATCCATTGCATCATTCTCAATAATATAGTTGGCTATATAGTTAAGAATGGCTAAGTCAGTTTGTGGTTTGAAAATCATACCGTTATCAGCAAGTTCGAATGAACGATGTGTAAAGGTTGATAATACGTGTACTTCACAGTCTTTTTTAGTCAGACGAGTATCAGTGATACGTGACCATAAGATAGGGTGCATCTCTGCCATGTTAGAACCCCAAAGAACAAATGCATCAGCATGTTCCAGGTCATCATAACACCCCATTGGTTCATCAATACCAAAACCACGCATGAAGGCACCTACGGCAGAAGCCATACAGTGACGCGCATTAGGGTCAAGGTTATTGGAACGGAAACCGCCTTTGATCATTTTGGAAGCGGCATAGCCTTCCCAAACTGTCCACTGACCTGAACCAAACATACCAACAGCAGTAGGTCCTTTTTCTTTCAGTGTTGTTTTCCACTTGTCGGCCATGGTATCAAATGCTTCATCCCATGATACTTCAGTAAAATCACCGTTTTTATCATACTTACCACCCTTCTTACGAAGTAATGGTTTAGTTAAACGATCTTTACCGTACATAATCTTGGTCAGGAAATAACCTTTAATACAGTTAAGTCCTTTGTTTACTGGTGCATCCGGATCGCCCTGGTTGGCAACCATTTTGCCACCCTTCGTACCGACCAGAACACTACAACCCGTTCCACAAAAACGGCAAGCGGCCTTGTCCCAGCGGATACCGTCGTCAGCAGAATCTGCTGCTTTGGTTACGCTAACGGGTAAGGTTACACCTGCTACAGTTGCGGCTGCAACGGCTGCGTTGTTTTTTATAAAATCACGCCTTGTTATACTCACTATACGATCTCCTCTTCCATCGCTGTGTCATTTGCTTCTTGATGATAAATCATCGCTACATCAATAACTCCCTTGATGTCATTTAAAGCTGCCATCTTGTCAGCTAAAGCTTTCTCACCACTGTCTTCTAAAGTGGCGATAAT
>WTAX01000423.1 GCA_013139395.1 Gammaproteobacteria bacterium
ATTTGCAGATTTTTTTTAGTATCTGGTGGATGTTTGCCTGGACAGTAGGCTTTTGTTCGCCTGTACCTAGGTCTTGCCAGCCAAAGTAGCTGGTGCCCTTGTATGAGATTATGAGTCGATGATGGTACATGCATATTTCCAAGCTAGAAAAAGGATGAGCAAAGGTATGGTGTTACCCACGAATAGTGGACATTTCTTTTTACGCTAACATGGCATTCAGCGGCTTGTCTACTGCAATGCTTGG
This sequence comes from Gammaproteobacteria bacterium, assembly GCA_013139395.1. GTDB lineage: Bacteria > Pseudomonadota > Gammaproteobacteria > GRL18 > GRL18 > GRL18. The sequence continues at coordinate 245 of WTAX01000423.1, forward strand.
TTGAAAAATCTGATTTATCTGTTATTTCCTACACTTCAAAACATCAATTTCCTACAAATATATCATGACTCGTCTTCTATAATCAAAACCTGGTATTCCTTATTCTGGTAGGATGGATGAAAACAAAGACAAGGCTTGTCATCACAATTCTCTGGGCATCTACCAACCACGGCATCCTGAAAATACGGTGTTGTATCAGATTTTACAGGAGGATTTGGAAACATGGATCGCTCAAACTCAGGAAAATGGCGGGTATGTTGCATCTCATGTGGAAGAAGATTTCCGAGAATATCTCAAATGTGGATTGCTGTGTCACGGCTTCGCCCGTGCACGATGCTCCTGCGGTCATGAATTTTTAGTTGCTTTCTCCTGTAAGGGACATGGAATTTGCCCATCCTGTAATGCCCGTCGAATGGTCGAAACTGCGGCTCATCTGGTTGACCATGTTTTCCCCACCAAAAGTAGGCGCTTTAGGCGAAGCACCTGTACGTCAATGGGTTTTGTCACTTCCAAAACGAATACGCTATTTTTTGTATCACAACCCAAAAGTAACCAGCAAAGTTCTGAGAATATTTCTTGATGAGATCAGAAAACAGCTAATCCAACATTACGCCCAATCGGAAGTGCCCTTGGGGTATCAGACTGACTCAGACAACCCCGTCAAAATCGGAGGTGTCAGTTTTATACACCGTTTCGGCTCCTCACTCAATGCACATCTGCATTTTCATTGTGTCATTATCGAGGGTGTTTTTGTAAAAGATTCTGACAGTCAGATAACATTTCATAAGCTATCCACCATTACCGAAGACGACATCCTGGCTGTTCAGGAGCGTGTTCGCCTGCGAGTGCTCAAAAGTTTCAAGCGTAGCGGCTTGCTTGAGGCTCATGATGTCGAAAATATGAAAACCTGGAATGGTGGGGGCGGCTTTTCTGTTAATGGTTCGGCACTTATTCATGAAAATGACCGGGAAGGGCTGGAAAGACTGATACGTTATTGTGCTCGCCCCCCCATTTTCACTGGAGAGAATAACAAAACAATCTGATGGAAGCGTCATTTATCGACTGAACAAACCATTAGCCAATGGTCAAAGCTTCCGCATCCTGCTCACGCCCCTTACCTGCATCCCTGCAGGCAAACCCAGCTCAGGCTCACCTCTCTGGAGCTGATTGATAAGCTGGCAGCACTGGTTCCACCTCCACGCATTCATCGTCACCGATACTACGGAGTGCTGGCTCCCAATTCACCATTTCGGACATCTGTTACAGTAATGGCCGGTCAGTCAATTCCTCAGGGTGCTATCGAAATACAAACCACAGACAAAAATGATGAACCAGTGGAGCAAGAGCGGGAAAATAAGCCAAAACGACCACCGAATCGTTATTTATGGGCAATGCTTCTTGCCAGAATCTATAATCTGTTTCCTCTGTTATGCCCGGAATGTAGGGCAGAAATGCAAGTCATAGCCGTCATTCAAGACAAACCTGTTATCAATAAGATACTGAAATCTGTGGGTGAAGCAACCGAACCACCCACACTATCAAAGGCTCGTGGGCCACCGAGTTGGGATGATTACTGCCAGGATCAATTGAGCGAAGAGGTGGACGAACAATCTATACTTGATTATGAGTTCAATCAATGTGTATCCTGGTAAACATTAAAACACGTCCACCATTTTCTGAGCATACTGCAATTTTCTGAATTTGCGAGTAGGAGCTTTCTCACCCCCAAACAAGGAGAATTCAGATAAAAAGCCTACTTTCAGCCCTTTGACTCAATTCTTACGATTTTTCCACTCACTCTTTCCAAATATGAATCTTCAAAATCATACTTTTTATGGCTTATAGATTGAAAAGTGTCGTTGAATTTCCTATCCTTCATTCAGGGGCTGGGAAGCAGCTCAATGAAAATCAACCAGATGGAAGTTGGTGATGCCTTTGCCGGTATCGCCGGTCCCCTTGGCCTGCCCAGCCAGCTTCATCGTTATGAAAATAACGAGACTGTGGTTTTCACTGCTGGTGGTGTTGGCCTGCCACCGGTCTATCCAATCATGCGTGAGCATCTTCGTATGGGCAACCATGTCACCCTGATTTCAGGTTTTAGAAACAAAGAGCTGATGTTCTGGGAAAGTGGATGAACGTATCGGTCTATTAGAAACAGAGTTTCCAGAACTACTTGACGTAATCTATACCACTAATGACGGCAGTTTCGGTATTAAGGACTTTGTCATCGGCCCGCTTAAAGAAATGCTTGATAAGATGAAAGATGGTAGTGGTCGACCTGTTGGTGAAGTCGTCACAATCGGTCCACCGATGATGATGAAAGCCGTCAGCGACCTGGCAAACCCTACGGTGTTAAAACAGTGGCAAGCCTTAACTCTATCATGGTAGATGCAACCGGTATGTGCGGCGCCTGTATGGTACCGGTTAATATCGATGGCAAGATGGTGCGCAAACACGCCTGTATTGACGGCCCGGAACTGGATGCACACATCATTGACTGGGACAAGTTTTTACCCAGGTTCCTGCAATTTAGAAAACAGGAAGATGAGAGTAAAGTCCGACACGGTTTTAACTGAGATTCTATAAAAATAAT
>WTAX01000076.1 GCA_013139395.1 Gammaproteobacteria bacterium
TAAATAACGCTTGTTAAGCCCATGGTCACTTATTTTTCTAACTTTGAGAACTCGCTGCGCTCAAACAATCAAAGTCAGAAAAATAAGCAACCACAGGCTTTTTGTAAATAATACGCTGAATAGTTACAACTCCTGAATCATTGAAAGGCCGGAAAAATGCCACTATACAGACGTGTATTTTTACCTTCACTGCTCGTTATGATGGCGGCTGCATTTCTGGTCGATGTGCAAAGAAATCTCTATTCATCAGATATACCTTTTATACCAGTCACTGCAGCACAAATGGCCCTGGTGAAGCATGCTGTTATTCCCCTGAACAATCCTGATGATAACCAGTCTATTGTAAAATTAATTCATAATAAACCGCTGGTACTTATCGGTGATTCGACTCATGGTACTCATGAGTTTTATCAGCAGCGTATCAATATCAGCAAGCAACTTATTTTGAAAAAAAATTTCAAATCTATATTACTTGAAGGTGACTGGCCAAATGTCTACACTCTGAACCAATATGTACAATCGTTAATTCCCATCACTGCTGAACAGGCTCTGCAGGCCGGTAAGTCACAAGGTGCCTGGTTGTGGAATAATCAGGAAACACTCAAGTTTCTTCAATGGCTTAGAAAACATAATCAACAACTACCCGAAGGTGAGCAAAAAGTCAGCTTATATGGTCTGGATATTTATAGTTTTACACAATCAAAGCAATTGGTTATTGATTATTTATACGACTATTCACCTCAGGCGGTACAACAGGCTAGTCATCGCTATCAATGCTTTGCACGATTTAATAATGATCTGCATCGCTATGCAAAGGCGCTTAAAAATAATGAAGCACTAAGTTGTGAAGCCATGGTAGTAGAACAATATATGGACTTTACTGCCTGCCGTATTTCCTGTCCCGATGACAATGCTGTTATTGATAGAGAGGCATTTTTTTGTGCACAGCAAAATGCCCTGGTGGTTAAAAATTCAGAAAAAAATATTCGAATTCAATATATGACTGGTGATGACACAATGTCATGGAATGAAAGAGATCAGCATATGATGGAAAGCTTTATGGCGACAGCAGAGCATCTCAATTACCCGAAAACAATAATATGGGCACATAATTCGCATCTTGGTGATGCACGTGCGACAGAAATGCTACACAAAAATCAATTAAATATCGGGCAGCTTTTGCGCGATAATTTTGGCCGGGCAGTTTTTTCTATCGGCATGCTGACTTATTCCGGAAAGGTAATGGCTGCCGATGACTGGCATAGTCCTGCCAGATTAAAAGTCTTGTTAAATGCCCACAATAATAGTAATGAAGCTCTGTTTCATTATTTAAATATACCCTATTTTTTGCTGAATCTTCAGCAGTCATCAGAGCTATCGCAATTGCTTAATCGAAAGCGATTACAACGTCATGTGGGTGTTATCTACCGGCCACAGGATGAAATGGCTTCCCATTATACCTATACTCATCTGGCTCAACAATTTGATGCCATTATTTTCATTGATGTTACGAGTGCAGTGACACCCATAACAAATAAATAATATCAAGAAGTGTTAACCTGGTCACAATATCTAACTCCAGTGATTTGGGATACCTTGAGTATTTTTTTCAATAGCACATGCTATGGTGATAATTAGTGGTCGACAGAGTGTCGGGTTATGATATTGCTTAAATCATCACATTCCATTCCAGCTCTTAGATACAAAAAATATTTCACCTCAAGATGCATCAATAGTATTTTATAAGGATTATAAATATGAAAATGACTGCAAAGCTATTTACAATATCAATACTCTTCAGTTTTTTATTGGCCTGCACTACGACCGTTAGTGCAGAGCTGACGACATATGAATCAGATTAAGACAGTTGAGCACAGCATGGGAAGTACAATTTTTATGTTATTATTAAATTGACTTATATTAAACAGTGTTTTATTATAAGCATAGTGTTAATTAATATTTATTGTTACAGAGGCGCCTTATACAAATAAGTCGTCTTTTTTAATCAAATCTAATTGAACAGTGTTTTATTTAAGGTTTATTTTATTCTGTACATGTATTTTAAAATAATATTATTCAGTGAGAAACAATATGACTCTCTATGACATTAAACCACATTTTCAATCTCTATTACGGCCAATGGTTAAACGTATGGCAGCAATAAGTATTACTGCCAATCAGGTTACTCTAACAGCGGCTGCAGGTTCCATTGCTGTTGGGACTTTACTCTTTATATTTCCGCAACAATATACTCTTTTCTTAATTTTACCTGTGTGGATGTTTATCCGCATGGCTCTTAATGCGGTTGACGGTATGCTTGCTCGTGAGTTTAAGCAAAAAAGTCATCTTGGCGCCTATCTCAATGAAATTTGTGATGTGGTTTCTGATACGGCACTGTTTATCCCTTTTGCTTTTATTGCTCCTTTTTCAGAATTAACGGTTGCATTGGTTGTCTTGCTTGCCATGCTGAGTGAATTTACCGGCGTGATAGGGCCGACAATCGGTGCTTCTCGGCGCTATGACGGACCATCAGGAAAAAGTGATCGTGCTCTGATATTTGCTGCTTTGGGATTATGGGTTGGTATTGGTGGTGTTCTGCCGTCGTGGATGTTCTGGTTAATGCCTGTATTAGCATTGCTTCTGTGCGTCACCATAGTTAACCGTATAAAGCAGGCATTGGCAGAAGTGAAATAGTCTACAAAAAATGTAACTATTCAGTGTGTATTCCTAAATAACGCTTGTTAAACCCATGGTCACTTATTTTTCTAACTTTGACTTTCTGTTACGAAATGTCGCTGCGCTCAAACAATCAAAGTCAGAAAAATAAGCAACCACAGGCTTTTTGTAAATAATACGCTGATATAGTTACCTTAATTTTTCAAATAGTGAGGTTCTTTTGTTGACATCTACAATTAACGCTTTTATGGCTAATCATCATAAAGAATGCGATGAACAATTTGCTCAGGCTGAAGACGCAGTTGCAAATGGTCACTGGGAACAAGGTAGCGCTTTATGGCATGAGTTTGCTTCAGAATTAGAAAAACATTTTTCTCGTGAAGAAACAATACTATTTCCAGAGTTTGAAACTGTAACGGGTATGACTGGCGGTCCCACACAGATGATGCGTATGGAACATGAACAAATGCGTGCCTTAGTTGTTGAAATTAATAAAGCGGTAGAAAGTAAAGAAAAAGACCAGTTTCTTGCTTTGAGCGAAACACTTATGGTGACTATGCAGCAGCATAATATGAAAGAAGAGCAAATTCTTTATCCAATGACCGATCAATCATTGCCCAATGCGGTTGAAATTATCGAACGCATGAGAGATCTTTAATAAAACGCGCTGAGTAGTTACAACAAGGTTTATGGGAAACAAAGAGTACAAAGAACTTTTTATTGATGTCAGTGACTATGAGCAGCCTATACCTTTTGAAAAGGTCATGCTGCTGCTGTCTAAAATGAAAAGTGGCGAATATATACGCATGCATCATAGAAAAAAACCATTACCGCTCATACAGTTTTTACAGGAAAGTGGTTTTGATTGTATGATTCATCAACGCTCAGATATTCCATGGGAAATTATTATCTGGCATAAAAAGGATACTGATATTGAGCGTTATTGTTTGACTCAATTTTCAGCATAGTTTGTATCTGCTCGACATAGCTTCACAGTGATCATTAAAAATAGAATTAGTCAGTACCGTTATCTTATTGTTTTTGAACTAAAGGCTTATGAATACTAAAGGTCTATCTCTTAATACCATTCCACCGATATTAATTCCTCTAAGATTTTTTCTAACAGCACCTTTTTTTGGAATTTTTGCTGCACTTCTGATTTTATTTTATGGTCCTGAAATATGGACGTCTCGCTGGCTTCCAGGTCCACTGGCGCTAACCCATTTATTGACAATTGGTTTTATGCTGATGGTTATGATTGGGGCTTTGTATCAGTTTATTCCTGTAATGGTTGGTCAACTTATTCCTGGTGGTGACAAACTAGTTCCTATTATTCATCCTTTATTAATTGTCGGTACTTTATCGCTTGTGTCTGGATTTTTATTAGCAATCAATGCGTTTTACTGGGTCGCATTAATTGCTTTGGGAATGAGTACAGCAGTTTTCGGCATGTCTTTATTGCCATTACTGATTGCAAAAATTAAAGATCATCTTATTGTTTTTATATTAAGGATATTATTAGTTGTCCTGATCATTACCATTGGTTTTGGACTGTATATGCTTCTTGCTTATGCCTATCCCAATGCTGATATTGTGTTTCGTGAGTACACAGACATTCATGCTTCATGGGGACTTATTGGTTGGGTCGTTTTATTGATTATGGCGGTTAGTTCACAGGTTATTCCTATGTTTTTTGTAACCCCTGAGTTTTCAGTTCGCTATCTTAAAATTGCCTCTTTGTTGATTGTAATGACCTTGGTTGGTCTATTTATCATGGATAAGAATTTACTGCAAAGTGATTTGTTTACTCTTTTATTGCAAGTCTCACTTTCTTTAGAGTTAGGTTTTGTGGCATTTTATATTCTCTTGCTTATTAATCAGCGTAGACGCAAATTGCCTGATGTGACAATTAACTTTTTTCGTGTTTCACTCACTTCGTTATTAATAGCAGTTTTATGTTGGTGGCTATTTAAAAATGATTTTGCTGTACCATTAAAAGCATTTCAAATTCAATTTGAATTTACGATGGGCTTATTACTTATTTATGGGTTGGCCCTATCTGCTATTATTGGTTTGTTACAAAAAATTGTACCGTTTCTTATCTATCTTAATTTACAGAATTTGTCATTTAAACACCCGCAATCAATGATGGCAGAACCTAAATTAGTCCTGAATATGAAACAAATTATCAGCACTAAACAATCCAAAATTCAATTTTATCTGCATTTGATATCTTTCATACTGTTAATAGTGTCAGTTTATCTTTCACAAATTGTTTTTTTAGCAGGTTTTTTTATGTTATGTAATTTTATCTGGCTAAGCTATTGTTTATTTAGAGGATTTAATTTCTATAAAAATAATAAAAAGGAAATATTAACGTTCCCTGAAATGAAAATGGACTTTAGTATTTGAAATATAATATATAACTGCTAATCTAGATACATAGTATTTTTGTAACTGTTCAGCGTATTATTTACAAAAAGCCTGTGGTTGCTTATTTTTCTGACTTTGATTGTTTGAGCGTAGCGAGTTCTCAAAGTGAGAAAAATAAGTGACCATTGGCTTAACAAGCATTATTTAGGAATACACACTGAATAGTTACGTATTTTTTAATATGTTGTTTTTTTAGAGTTCTTTTTTATAAAGATATAAATCTTATGTTAAAGCGGATGGTTTCACCTTTATTATTTTTGTTTTTTGCCTGGTTTATTGTTGCTAATGAAAATGCTAAAACCATTATTGCCGGTATTGCTATTTTTTTGATCGGTATGCATTATATGGAGAATGGCTTTAAACTCTTTAGTGGCGGTGCATTAGAAGCAATTTTAGAAAAATTTACCAGTACCACGCCTAAAGCCATTGGTACCGGATTTTTAGCAACAGCGGTAGTACAAAGCTCTTCATTGGTTTCAGTCATTATTATCTCATTTCTTTCTGCAGAACTTATCGGTTTATCATCAGCAGTGGGCGTGGTTTTTGGTTCTAATATCGGTACCACCACTACCGCCTGGCTAGTCTCATCTCTGGGATTAAAGATCAAAATTGCTCAATATGCTTTACCCATGCTTATTTTTGGTGTGATTATGCAATTTTCTAAGCATAATACTTATAAAGGTTTGGGAAATGTATTGATTGGGCTGGGTTTTATCTTTCTTGGTATTGCCTATATGAAAGAGGGTTTTGAAACCCTCAAAGAAGGCTTGCATCTTGCTGAATATGCTATGGCAGGTTATTTAGGTATTTTTGTTTATATTTTCTTTGGTGCTGTTGCCACCGTGGTTATTCAGTCAAGTAGTGCGACTATGGCCATTATTATCACAGCGCTTGCTACCGGACAAATTGATTATATTAATGCACTATCTCTGGCTATCGGGGCGAATATTGGTACCACAGTCACTGCAGTTCTGGGGGCATTGGCTTCCAATAAAAATGGTAAACGATTGGCTGTTGCGCACTTTATTTTTAATATAATTACCGGTCTGATTGCTATTGTTTTTATATATCAATTAAAAGATATTGTTGATGCAATAGCACCTATATTATCAATATCTGAAAGCAACTATGCGATGAAATTGGCACTATTTCATACTATTTTCAATGTCATTGGTGTTATGGTCGTTTCTCCTTTTATACAACATCTGGTCAAATTTCTGGAAACCCTGTTCGTTAAACATGAGGAGGGCAGAGGACAACCAAAATATTTAACCGATGAAGTGATGGAAATCCCTGCATCTGCCCTGGAAGCCTTAAGAAAAGAAACAATACATCTTTATGATAAATCGCTTGAAGCCATTGTTCATGCCATGAATTTGCATCGTAAAGAAATATTTTCAGATGAAGAAATTCAAGAAATTGTTGAGCGCTCTAATCTTAAAATTGATATTGATATTGATAAGGTTTATCAAAATGATATAAAAAATCTTTATAGTGAAATTCTGCGCTATTCCTCTAAATCACAAGCTTATATGGATATGGAAGGTAACAATAGAGTCTATGAGCTGAAATTAACCGCTAGAAATATTATTGAGATGGTCAAAGATATCAGAGAATTGCAAAAAAACTTAAATAGTTTTACAAAAAGCAAAAATTGGTTCATGATTCATGAATATAATGAATTAAGAAAAGAGTTGATAACCATCTTTCGCAGAATAGAAGAAATAAGGCATAATGAAATAGATGCTACTGAAATTATGACTCAGCTCCAGGTATTGAAAGAAAAAGCAGCTGATAATGAGTTTGCCTTGAATAAAAATATAGATGCTCTTATTAGAGATCATAAAATTGACTCTAAAATGGCTTCTTCATTGATCAATGATGTAGGATTTACGCACAGCATTTCTAAAAAATTACTCAGTACCGCTGCTGTATTATGGGTGAAAGATGAACTAATCACGGAATTGGGAGATGAATATGGGGATTAAAATGTTATTAAAAAATTTAGATGAGTTCTTTGATCAATCAAAAAAAAAGCAAAAAAAGAAAGCCGAAAAGTTATCAAAGATCATCGAGTCCCTTGAGGAAAAGAAGTCAGAACTTAAAGAAAATATAAAAACAGAGTCTAAAAAATGTAAAAAGAGTAAAGAAACTTATAATCTTTGTAAAGAATTTAAAGCACTGTCCAAAATGTTAAAGAAGGCAAAAAAACAAGAAGCTATTATAAATGACAAGTTGTAAATGTATTTATCTTTACTTTTATCTTTAAGAATGGCCAATATCTTAATAAGCTTACTGCACAAACATAACCATAATTTAGACTCTTTTCCCCCCAAAAAAAACATACAAAAATCAATATAAGTCATTCTTATCGAAAAAACAGTTCCTATGAGTGTGAATAATATAGCTTTTTTAGTAAGCTATTCTTGACAGGCTCTCTATTTATTATAAAAATAGACCCTTATATTACGAATCTGGTTATTAACACAAAGGTCATTTAATGAAACATTTTTCTTTAGTTCTCATATTTATTGTCTCTATTTTGTTGGGAAATATTGCCTGTTCTGAAACCCTTAGAGTGGGTGTTTCAACAAGTTATCCTCCCGTTATTTTTAAAGATAATGGCAAAATTGTTGGCATTGAGGCTGACTTAGCTAACAATATTGGTGATATTACAGGCATGACGGTCAAGCTTGTTGAAATTCCATGGGAGCAGCTTGAAAGAGCTCTTATCAAGGGTGAAGTTGATGTAGTTATGTCTGGTGTTTCGGTCACTGAAGAAAGAAAAAAACGTATTGATTTTACCAGGCCGTATATGACCGTGGGTCAAATGGTTCTGATTAAGGCTGATAACATTATGAGTCATGCTTCTAAAATGTCGATGTATTCATCTGGAAAACGTTTTGGTGTAGAAAAAAATACCACGGGAGAACAATTTGCAAAGTCAGAGTTCCCCACCTCTAAAGTATCTTCTTTTGATTCGGTTAAATTAGGTATTAAAGCACTTAAAGATGATGAAGTAGATTATTTCATTCATGATGCCCCCACTATCTGGCAATATACTGTGTTACCTCAAACTCAGGATAAATCACTTTTTGGCCTTTATGAATATATGACCAAAGAACCATTAGCATGGGCGGTAAAAAAAGGTAATACCAGGCTATTGGAGAAATTAAATAAAGCGTTAAGCACAATGCAAAGTAAGGGGTTAGTTAATAAAGCGGTCAATCAATGGTTACCTATACAAATTGAAGTTGGGGGCTAGATATGTCAGAACATAACGTGAAACTTCTCTGGACAAAACAAACCGAATCTTTTGCCTATGCAGATTATAATAGAGAGCACCAATGGGATTTTGGGGAAGGCCTGATTGTTAATGCCTCATCGGCACCACAATTTTTGGGTGATCCTGAGTGTGCCGATCCCGAACGGGCTTTTGCTGCATCTCTATCGAGTTGTCATATGTTATTTTTTATTGCCATTTGTTCAAAGAAACGTCTTATTGTTGAAAATTATATTGATTGTTCGACCTCTTTTTTAGAACCGGATGAGCAGGGTGATTTAATCATCAGCAAGGTGATTTTAAGACCAGAGGTCACTTTTGCAGAGGGCGTTGAGGTGAGCAGGGAGGTTCTTGAAAACATACATCATCAATCGCATGATAAATGCTTTCTTGCCAAGTCAGTTAAGTCGGATATAGTTGTAGAGCCTGTTTATCCTTAAGTAAGAAAAATAAGAGGAATAAGAAAAGAACAGAATGTTCAGGCTTTTTTCTGTTGTTTTAACCGAGCTCTACGCGCTTTGATATGGCGAACAAGATGCAGTCTCCAAAGAAGTCGTATCATAGTGTAGGCAATAATTGCGCTAATAACACCGCTGACAAAGCAACCGAGCAAAAAAGGCTGCCAGATTAAATCCAGTTGTTCTGTAAACCATTCTGCTGTTAATTTATAGTCACTGGTTATTGCTTCCTGACCCATAATAAATGCACCGGTTTTATAGGATAGATAGAAGATTGGCGACATAGTAATAGGATTTGTCAGCCAGACTAGTGATACTGAAATGGGTAAGTTAACCCGGACTAAAATAGCAATGGTAGCAGCAAATACCATTTGTAAGGGGAGTGGTATAAAAGCACAGAAAATACCAACTGCAAATGCGCCGGATACTGAACGTCGATTAAAGTGCCAAAGATTAGCGTCATGCAATAATGTGCCAAACACTTTTAAATGTTTGTGCTCTTTGATCTTTTTATGATCAGGCATGTATTTTTTTATAATTCTTTTTGGCATAAATAAAGTTTCAGTTAATATACAGATTTAAACCTAGGGGCCTTGGAGTACGGTTAATAGTTATTCAGCTAATCATTGTTTATGAGCATTATAAACTAATGCCTGCAGAATAGGGCTGCAATTTAAGGAGAAATACCTCATGCGCACAGGGATTGTCGCGTTTATACTTGGAAATATTAGTTTCCTATATTACTTACCTTTTGAATGGTCTCAACAGAGCAGGATAGAACCTCATGGCTACTATCTGTTATTGCTCATTATTGTTGTTATTTCCCTCTCCCTGTTAAGCGTATTATACAAAGCCCGAACTATTATTGTTAGTTCTCAGGCAATTATTTATAAAAATTTTTATACACGATTGATACGC
>WTAX01000001.1 GCA_013139395.1 Gammaproteobacteria bacterium
AAAAGAAGTACTGGGTCTGGGTGGTTCTCAAGTGCTTATCACTGCCGTTATTGCCGGCTCCATTGACTGGTATTTCAGCCAAAATCTTAAACAGTCGATTATTATCGGCGGCATCATCGCACTGTCATCAACAGCGATTGTCAGCAAACAATTATCTGAGCAGTTAGAGCTTAATTCACGCCATGGTCACCTTGCTCTGAGCATTCTTATTTTTCAGGATATTGCAGTAATACCTTTTCTGGTATTAATCCCGTCATTCGCTGGTGATGGACCCATTTTATTATCACTTGAAATCAGTGCTTTATTAAAAGGTACTCTTATTTTACTATTAATGCTGGCCATAGGTCATTGGATCTTACGACCGTTATTACGGATCATTGCCAATATCCGTTCAGCTGAATTATTTACTCTCTCCGTTCTATTAATTGCTTTAGCAGCAGCATGGGCTACTCATCGGGCAGGTTTGTCTTTAGCTCTTGGTTCTTTTATTGCTGGAATGATGTTAAGTGAAACCGAGTATCGCCATCAGATTGAAGTCGACATTCGCCCTTTTCAGGATATTTTGCTGGGTCTCTTCTTTATTACCGTCGGTATGCTGCTGGATCTCAATGCCCTGCTCCCTCAATTACATTGGGTTATTTTAGTGGCGGTATTATTAATTATCACTAAAACACTCATTATTACCTTACTCAGCTACCTCTTCGGTGCAAGTCCCGGAGTATCATTTCGGACAGGACTGGTATTGAATCAGGGGGGTGAATTTGGTTTTGCCCTGCTGACTCTGGCATTAACCTATAACCTGCTCAAACAAGAAACCACTCAGATTGTACTTTCTGCAATTATTCTCAGTATGATGCTGACTCCCTGGATCATTCATAATAATGGTCGCTGGACCAAAATACTCTTTCGCAATAGTTATAAGGCCAACCATCAGACCATTAGTCAAGAGGTTGAGCAATGCAGTAAAACACTCTCTGAACATGTCATTATTTGTGGATATGGTCACATTGGACAAAATATTTCTCGTTTTATAGAGGAGAAGAATCAACATTATATTGCTCTGGATCTTGATATTATCCGTATTCAGGAAGCACAGGATGCGGGTGAAACCGTTGTTTATGGTGATGCCACTCATAAACGTATTTTACAGGCAGCAGGTGTAGATAAAGCGCAAGTTGTACTCATTACTATTAAGAATAGTTCTGCGGCAAAGAAAATTATTGCTCAAATCCGTTCATTAAATAAAGACATCCCTATACTGGTACGTAGTTTGGATGAAAGCAAACTGGATGAATTATATGCTGAAGGTGCCACTGAAGTCATACCAGAAACGCTTGAATCATCCATTATTATGGCATCACATCTATTAATACATATTGGTGTACCCCCGATTGAAATCACTCAGGATATAGCCAAAGCACGTAAGGACAAATATAAATTTTTGCGTGGTTATTTCCCAGGTGAACAAGCGTCACATGAAGAATCCCGTAAAAGTAGTGAACACATTAATACCTTAGTCCTGCATCCAGGAGCCAGGGCAATCGGTAAGACCATTGGTGAGATTGATCTGGGGGGACGTAATATCGTTTTTACTGCATTACGACGTGGTGGGATTCGTGGCAAACAGCCCTCTGCCAACTTATTATTAAAAGAAAATGATATTCTGGTGATGTATGCCAAGCCCGAAGACCTTGAGTATATCAAGGTCGAATTAATGACCGGGCATTAGGATGCTTTAGCGTTAAGCGTTAAGCGTAAGGGCTATTGTGCTGCAACTCTGGCTTCAATGTATTCAATGGCTTTGTTCATTCTGTTTAAGCAGCGTTCCCGGCCAATGAGTTCCAGAGTGATATCGATAGAGGGAGACATGCCAGCACCAGTTACAGCAACCCGCAGAGGTTGTGCGACTTTTCCTAGTTTTAGTTCCAGTTCTTCGGCAACATCAAGGACAATTTGATGTAGTGTTTCACCTTTCCAGTCGCTGACTGCACTAAAACGTTCCAGCATTTTCTGCAGGGGTTCAAGCGCACCGGCTTTGAGGTTCTTTTTGGCTGCTTTTTCATCAAATTCTGCAAAATCTTCAAAGAAATAACGGCTGCTTTGTGCCATTTCTACCAGCGTTTTACTGCGTTCTGCTAAGGCGCTGACAATAGCAGTCAGAGCCGGGCCATTGTCGGTATTAATACCCTGCTTTTCCATATGCCATGCCAGATGTTTAGCTACATGCTCAGGATCACCTTCTTTGATATAGTGCTGGTTTAACCAAAGCAGTTTGTCGGGATTAATTGATGAGGCCGATTTATTAATATCATCCAGATCAAATAATTCGATCATTTCATCAATGGAAAAAATCTCCTGATCACCATGAGACCATCCCAGACGAACCAGATAGTTTAATAGCGCTTCAGGTAAATAGCCTTCTTCACGATAATTGAGCAAGTTGGCTGCACCATGACGCTTGGATAATTTAGCGCCCTGTTCATCCAGAATCATCGGTAAATGTGCATATTCCGGAATGGGTGCACCCATTGCTTTAAGAATATTAATTTGACGAGGGGTATTATTCAAATGATCATCACCACGGATAATATGCGTCATGCCCATATCCAGATCATCAATAACCACAACCAGATTATAAGTTGGCGTACCGTCACCACGAGCAATGATCAGATCATCAAGCTCTTTATTATTGATAACAATCTTGCCTTTCACATGATCGTTAATAACAACCTTACCATCGATACCTGTTTTAAAACGGATCACCGGCTCTACATCAATTTTGTCAGCAGGCGGTGAAGTAATCGCTCGACAACGACGGTCATAACGGGCTTTTTCTTTATTAGCCATTTGCGCTTCACGCATGGCATCCAGCTCTTCTCTGCTGCAATAGCATCTGTAGGCATGGCCGTCATCAAGCAGTTGTTGAATCACTTCTTTATAACGCTCCATAC
>WTAX01000535.1 GCA_013139395.1 Gammaproteobacteria bacterium
AGTCAGCAGAAGCGCACGGTAAGTGCATGCTGAATCGCCGTAAGTTCTTAATGTACAGCGGTGGTACAGCAGCAGCTGCAAGTACTGTTTCAATTACATTGTTTGCCGGCACAGCACAAGCTGAAACACGCAAGGCAAATGTTCAGGGCTATCCTCGTAAGCTGATTGCCAAACTGAGTGAATTGAAAGACCATCAACCGGTTAATTTTAACTATCCTGATGACGGTAAAAACTCTCAGGCTATGATCGTTAAAATGGGCAATGTACAAG
This sequence comes from Gammaproteobacteria bacterium, assembly GCA_013139395.1. Lineage (GTDB taxonomy): Bacteria > Pseudomonadota > Gammaproteobacteria > GRL18 > GRL18 > GRL18. The sequence goes on from WTAX01000535.1 coordinate 271, forward strand.
CCGGCGGCGGTGTTGGCAGTCAACGTGATGTTGTTGCTTTCAGCTATATGTGTACTCACCAGGGCGGTCCGTTACAGACTACCTACAAGCACGTCGGTGATCAGCGTGTTATGGGACAATGTCCTTTACACCTGTCTACATATGATTTAAGACGCCACGGTATCATCGTTTCCGGTCAGGCTTATCAGAGTCTGCCTCAGGTTCTGCTTGAAGTCGAAGGTGATAATGTTTACGCCGTGGGTATCATGGGACTGTTGTTTGGTCGTCAAGATAACCTGAGCGCATAGGAGAAAGTAATGACTATAGATTATTATCAAGCAAAAGATCATGCGCCACTACCACCTAAGAATGCAGACGTCCTGACGACTGCTTGTGATTATTGTATTGTTGCATGTGGTTATAAAGTATATCGCTGGCCTGTTGGTGCTAAAGACGGTGGTATGAAAGCAGCAGATAATGCATTTGGTGTGGATTTTCCATCAAATATGCTGCAGGAGTGGGTTGCACCTACTCAGCACAATATTTGTACTTATAAGGGTAAGAAGCATAATGTTGTTGTCATTCCTGACAAAAACACTAACTTCGTTAATACCAATGGTGACTCATCCATTCGTGGTGGTCTGTTAGCACAAAAATGTTATAACGCCGATACTAAAACTAAGGATCGTTTAAAGACGCCTTTAGTGCGTATCAATGGTGTTCTGACTCCTATGTCATGGGATGATGCTATCGAGATTGCTGCTGCCGTAGGAACTCACGTTCTTGAAAAGCACGGTGAAGCGGCTTATGGTGTTAAGACTTTCTCATATCAATATATTGAGAATACTTATGCCATCACTAAGTATGCATTACGTCATGTAAATACACCGAACTTTACCTTCCACGATACACCAGCTGATGTGACATCAACTCCTGGTTTCCGTGATGCGGGTTTTGATAACTTCGGACCAAGCTATGATGACTGGGGTTCAGCAGAAACTCTGATGATTTGTGGTACTGACCCGTATGAAACTAAAACGGTTCTGTTTACTCAGCATATTATGCCGGGTATTGCTAACGGCATGAAAGTTATTTGCTTGAATCCTCGTGAAACAGCCGGTATTGCCTATATCAATAAGATGGGTGGTTTGCATCTTGATATCAACCCAGGTTCTGATAATCTGGTTCTGGGTGCAATCACACGTGTTATTATGCAAAACGGTTGGGAAGATTCAGACTGGATTAAGAAGTGGGTTAACAACAAGTGGGAATCTAATTCTGGTTTTGGTCAGGGTACTCGTAACACTCCTTGGCAGTGGCGTACAACCTGGGGTAAATTCCAGACTAAAGGCTACGAAGATTACAAGAAGTGGAATCTTAAGCAAGCTGAATATGATCCTAAATCCGCAGCTGAGAAAGCCGGTATAGATGTTAAGAAAATCTATCAGGCGGCTGAGTGGTTAGCGAAGCCGGTCAATGGCAAGCATCCTAAAACTTCTATTGGTATTGAGAAAGGCTTCTACTGGTCTAACAATACCGGTAACACAAATGCCATCAGTTCTCTGGCAACTATTTGTGGAGCTGGCGGTCGTCCAGGTCAGGTTGTTGGTCGTTTTGGTGGTCACCAGCGTGGTGGTCAGAAAGGCGGTGGTTATCCTCGTAACAAGTCTGCTCAGAAAGTGCCAGGACGTCGTCGTCAGGCGCTGGATACGGACAGATGGTTATATTCAGGACACACTCGTTTTGCCCACGTTATTGGTACAACCTGGATCCAGTCTATGCCCGGCTCTCAAGGTTTAGCAGCTAAGTTCGAAGAACTGGTTGTTAAAAATCCTCATCAGGTTAAATCAAATAACAAAGCAGAAATTATTGCTACTTTGAAGAAACGTGCTGATTCCGGTGGTATGGTTGTTATCAACCAGGACATCTATCTGCGTGATCCAATTGGTGCCAAGTTTGCTGATGTGGTTTTCCCTGCTGCGACCTGGGGTGAAGTTGACTTCATGCGTGCCAATGGTGAACGTCGTCTGCGTCTGTATCAGGCATTCAGTGATGCACCGGGCGAAGCGAAACCAGATTGGGAAATTATTTCTCTGCTGGCTCGTAAGATGGGCTTTGACGGTTTTGACTGGAAAAACTCTAACGAAGTTGCTGAAGAAGCATCGCGCTTTAGCCGGAAGGGACGTAAAGCATTCCATATGGTTAAAGTGGCTGCTCACATTGAAGGTAAAACTCTGCATGAGAAAATGCGTGAGATGGGTACTGATGGTATTCAGGGTCCTACCATGTACAACTACAAAACTGGCATGCTCTATGGTACCAAGCGTCTTCACGATACTACTGTCGGTGAAAAGCAATTTACTGCCATGGGACTCTCTAATGGTCCAGCGAAAGAAAATCGCTACGGCAAGAAGATGACTCACTTTAACTCTCAGACGGGTAAGATCAACCTGCAGAAACACCCTTGGAGCCTGTTTGGCGACTTGTGGGAATGGTTATCTCCTAAGAAAGATGAGCTGTGGATGAGTAATGGTCGTGTCAACGAAGTCTGGCAATCAGGTTTTGATGATGTCGAACGTCGTGATTACATCTCACAACGCTGGCCTGGCAACTGGGTAGAAATTCACCCAGAAGATGCTAAGAAGCGTGGTATTGAGTCTGGTGATATGGTCATGATGTACTCTGATCGTGTGCCTGTTTTCAAAGACACAATCCTTGGTGTACATGGCAAGGACTTCCAGTTCTCTGAACTGATGAAGAACGGCCATATCAAACTTGATAAAGCGTCTATCTCGGCAATTGCTATCGTTACCCCTACTACCAAGCAGGGTGCAATGTATGGTAACTTCCTTGATATGAAACAGCCTAACAACTCTCTGACAATTCGTGTTCCTGATAATATTTCAGGTAACTACAATTACAAGATGGGTGTTGGTAAAGTCAAGAAGATCGGTGAGTCTGAGTTCAAGAAAGACTTCCGCGGCATGTCCTTCGCACCACGTAATATTACTTAATCGCACTCTTAGTTAAAAGAGAGCTGCGCTGTCCTTAGGCTAATAAGTCCAGGGTCAGCGTGTTTAAGTTGTTAGGTGGAGTTGAAACTTGTTTCTTATTCCACCTTAATCCTGTATTACATAAAGCCTGACCATTACTTTTCATTAGAAGAGTAATGGTCAGGCTTTTTTTATTTCCCCTATTGCTTAACAGCAACTTAGATAATGGCTTAAGTATTCGAAAAAGACGAATACTCAGCCTTAAATATTCGACTTTTTATGTTGCCAATAAAAGGATAAAGTAATATTAAGATGAAAAACGATAATAATTTTGTACTGAAATACAAAATGGTACAGAGGTAAATAGACGAAGAGTGTAACTGAATAATGAATCCCATATTTAGTGATGTTTTTACTGAAATAGCCGTGCTGCTGTTGCTGGCTGCCGTTATTGGCGGCATAGGTATCCGGTTAAGGCAACCGCTGATCGTTGCTTTCATTGCGGTGGGCATTTTGGTGGGGCCTTCAGTACTCGGCTGGGTATCAGCAGATGATCAGGTCGATTTACTGGCCAAACTAGGTATTGCATTGCTGTTGTTTGTGGTGGGTCTTAAGTTGGATCTGCATATCATCCGTACTATGGGACCAGTGGCTCTGGCCACTGGTTTGGGGCAGGTCATATTCACCTCCCTGATAGGCTATTTTATTGCAATCACCCTAGGAATGACTCCGGTGACTGCCCTCTACGTGGCGGTGGCATTGACCTTCTCAAGTACCATTATAATCGTCAAGTTGCTGTCTGATAAACGTGAAGTGGATGCGCTGCATGGGCGTATTGCCATAGGTTTCCTTATTGTTCAGGATATTGTGGTGGTGTTGGTGATGATTGGCCTGACTGCGTTGGGTGAAGCGGGTGATGCAGCTAGTTTGGGTCAGGAGACGCTTGAGGTACTGTTGAAGGGCGGTCTGTTCATCGCTGCCATTGCTTTGCTGATGCGTTATGTATTGACGCCGCTGCTGCACCAGTTAGCTCGTTCGCCTGAGTTACTGGTGCTGTTCGCCATTGCCTGGGCTGTGGCCCTCGGAGCTGTGGGTGCACATCTGGGGTTCAGTAAGGAAGTAGGTGCCTTTCTTGCCGGTGTTTCACTGGCCTCAACACCTTATCGAGAGGCCATAGGCGCACGACTGGTGAGTTTGCGGGATTTTCTACTGCTGTTCTTCTTTATTGATCTGGGTGCCGGGCTTGAGTTGGTAACACTCGATGCTCAGGTGGTGCCGGCCATTATCCTTTCGCTGTTTGTGCTCATTGGTAATCCATTGATCGTGATGATTATTCTGGGCGCCATGGGTTACCGTAAGCGCACTGGATTTCTGGCTGGTCTGACGGTGGCCCAGATAAGTGAATTCTCCCTGATCCTGGGTGCGTTGGGTTTGAGCATGGGTCATATTGATGCTGATACTATGGGCCTCATCACTCTGGTGGGTCTGATAACCATCAGTGCTTCCACCTACATGATCCTATACTCTCATTCAATCTATGAATGGATTTCTCCCTGGCTTGGTATGTTTGAGCGTAAACGGGCATATCGGGAAGAGACCAGGGCTCTGTCTGCAGAAGAGAGTGGAGTCGATGTCATCCTGTTCGGTATGGGGCGATTTGGCTCCGGGATTGCTAGTGAGTTGCGGCAACGAGGCCACCGTGTGCTCGGCGTGGATTTTGATCCCGTTCTGGTGCGCCAGCAAGATGGGAACATTTATGCGGTGCGCTATGGTGATGCAGAAGACCCTGAGTTTCTTGCCAGCCTGCCGCTCGGGCAGGTGGGTTGGGTTTTATGCAGTGTACGAGAAATGCCCGTTAATCTTGCATTGCTACATGCTCTGCATGAATATGGTTACAAAGGGAAGGTGGCGGTAACAGCTCACTCCACCAGCAATGCCGAACAGTTGAAACACGCAGGTGCTGACCGAGTACTGATCCCCTATGCAGACGCAGCTGCCAAGGTTGTTGATACCCTGTTTAACAGTTGAATCAAGTAAAGATTTGTGTTGATAGTTCGGTAATTATGGGGGAAATACATTAAATATTCGAGTATTCTTTCACAATTTCTATTGCTACAATGATGTTATAGAAACCCAGTTTTTTATCATACTTTATATTATACAAAATGAGCAGGAAAATTCGGAGGCATCATGAAACGGTTTAAGAACATTCTCCTGGTTTGTAATTTTGAGGTGAAACAGGACATAGCTGTGGAGCGTGCTGTGTCGCTGGCCAAACAAAACGAAGCACATCTGACGGTTTTTAGCGTGGTTAAGGAACTTCCGGCGAATGTGAATATGGCAATTACTATTATGCCGCCACAGGAACTGCTGGATTTGGCGATCAATAATCGTCAAAAACAGGTTGATGCACTGGTTGCTGACATGAGCCGGCAAGGAATTAATGCAAGCGCACAAGTAGTGATCGGAACGCCTTTCCTGGAAGTCATTCGTCAGGTATTACGTGACAAGCACGATCTGGTGATTCTGGCAGCGGAAGGGAAAAGTGGTATTATGGCTCGCTTATTCGGTAGCACTTCTATGCATTTAATGCGTAAATGTCCCTGCCCTGTCTGGGTGGTCAAAACTACAGGTCATGCAAAATATAAGCGGGTTCTGGCGGCAGTTGATTTAACCAGTGATTTCCCTGATCCTGAACATGAATCGCTGAATCCATTAATTCTGCAACTGGCCAGTTCTATGGCAAAGACAGATAAGAGTGAATTTCACGTTGTTCAGGTATGGTCGGTATTTGCAGAGGGGTATATGGAAGGGCGCGGCGGGATGAGTAATAAATCCATCAAGCGCATGCGCAAGCAAGTCAAGCAGCAATATGAGATCTGGCTTGAACGCTTGCTGGCGAGTGTCAGCCTGATAAAATTTGTTACCAAGAGGCATCTACTGAGAAATAATAATGCACCCAAGGCCATCGTTAAGCTGGCTAAAAATAAAAATATCGATCTGCTGGTTCTAGGGACTGTTTGTCGTACCGGCCTGGCTGGATTTTTTATTGGTAACACGGCGGAAAAAGTACTGAGTGAAGTGAATTGTTCTGTACTGACAGTTAAACCCAAAGGTTTCGTGACACCGGTGACACTGGAAGATGCATAAGTCATAAATTCTGATGCATAAAGTGGAGCAGTACAAAGCAGCAGATTGTTGGTCAAAAAGCTAAAGATTTCCCCAGCCTGATTTTTTGAACAACTCATTTATCATTGTAATCATTCTGCTTCTGTTACCGGGAATTATTGTGGCGTTTATCGGCATATCATCTTTTTTAGAATTGATATTCACTAGGAGCTTGTCCGAGAATAGGTACCGTAACGAAAATGACCTGAGTGCGTTAGATGCCTGCCACTACATGTGGGAACCTAGTTGTTCTAAGTGACTACATGTAGTGGCAGGCAGATGACGTGCTCAGGGCTTTTGCAGTCGGGAGCTATTCTCGGACAAGCTCCTAGCTACAGGTTGAAAATACCTGTCAAATCACCTATTCTTAAATTGTTAATTGGCTTGTTTTTTTTCAAGCCAAATCTATATAGAGTGATGTAATAATGGTAAAAATACAGCGAATCGTTCTGGAT
>WTAX01000533.1 GCA_013139395.1 Gammaproteobacteria bacterium
CATTTACTTTTTGCTGTTTTTTCCTGGCTCTGGCTAAACGTTCATCCTGAATCTTCTGGATGCGCCATTGTTGTCGTCGGTTAAGTTGTCGTTTGGCCATAAGCGAATGGATTACATTTTATAAAAACGAGTATTGAGATATTCAACAACGTCTTGTACCTGATCATCCGGCCAGGCAACACCTACCGTTGTTTTACAACGCGTGACCTGATTTTTAAGGCCGCTCAGGGTAGTGACTCGACGATCAGAACGAGTATAAATTTTATCAGGATCACCACCCATTAAAGAGGCATGACAAGACTGACAGTTGGCATCGTGAAGATCTTTACCATGAGCAGGATTAGCTGCTGAAGCACTCTGACTCAGTAAAGCAAAAAAAGGAATGAGCAGTAGGGCGTATTGTTGTTTTGCTATTTGTTTTTTCATTATTATTCCATTATGTTTTATTTAAATGAGCAATTCTAACCGGTGCAGGTGGATGTGAATCATAATAGGCCGAATGCAGTGGATCCGGTGTCAGCGTATTTGCATTTTCTTTATACAGTTTTACCAGAGCATCAATCAGCTTATTCGCATCCGATTGTTCTGCGGCATAATCATCAGCTTCAAATTCATGTTTACGGCTAATCATAGCGCTAATTGGACTAAGAAAAAAGGTAAATGCAGGAGAAGCTATGCTAAATAAGACCAAAGCAGCATAAATAGATGGAGTACTCATGCCCAGACCATTATAAAACCACTGCTGCTGCATGAGCCAGCCAAGCATAGCAAAGCCGGCCAGTGTCATAAATGTCATAGTGATTAAGCGTTTAACTATGTGTTTTTTCTTAAAATGTCCCAGCTCATGAGCTAATACTGCTTCCACTTCTTCTTCATCCAGAGAATCAAGCAGATTATCAAAAAAGACAATTTGTTTATTATTACCCAGACCTGTGAAATAGGCATTGCCGTGGCTGGAGCGTTTGGAGCCATCCATTACCAGAATACCCTTGCTGAGAAAACCGCAACGAGTCATGAGTTGTTCAATGCGTTGTTTAAGTGAGCCTTCTTCAAGCTCTGTAAACTTGTTAAAAATAGGCGCGATAAAGGCAGGGTAGGCCCACATCATAAAGAAGCCAAAGCCCATCCATACCGCCCAGGCATATAACCACCAGAATTCACCGGCACTGCTCATCAGCCAGAGTATGACCATGATTAATGGTATGCCAATAACCAGTCCCAGAATGGATTGTTTGACTAAATCAAGCAGCCAGACTTTAAATGTGGTGCGGTTAAAACCAAATTTTTCTTCCAGTACAAAGGTATTATAAAGCCCCATAGGAATATCGATAAATGAAGAAATAAAGCCCATCAGCAGGATAAATAAGACACCGGTATAAATTGGCTCAAGCTGGAAGGTGCGAACATATTGATCCAGCAGTTCAAGGCCGCCGCCTAAAGTCCAGATAAAGACTAATGTAATACCAATAAGAAGCTCAACATTGCCCAGCTTTTCTTTGGCAATGGTATAATCGGCTGCTTTTTGATGTTCTTCTAAGGAAATTTTTTCAGCAAAGGCTTTTGGTGTTTGCTCTCGATGTTGTCTGACATGCTTTATCTGCCGTAAGGCGAGCCAGAAATGAGTCATGGCTGAGAAAAGAACCATAATGATAAAAATCGTACTGAACAGCGGCATAGTATTCCATTTGTTATTGCATTTGTTATAGAGAGTGTTATTAAATAAGAGTTTATTAATAATACATAATTGACTATGATTATACCTTAGTTAACCAAAAAGCACGAAAAAGAAAGCAAACAATTATTTAAAGAGACCACCCTATGACACAAGACCAACGCAACCTGATCTGGGTTGATTTAGAAATGACCGGGCTTGAGCCGGATACTGACCGGGTGATTGAGATTGCCACTATTGTTACTGATGCAGAATTAAATATTTTAGCAGAAGGCCCGGTATTAGCTATTCATCAATCTGAGGAAGTGTTAGCAAAAATGGATGAGTGGAATACCACACATCATGGTCAGTCAGGCTTAACGCAAAGGGTAATAGACAGCACCTTGAATGAAAATGATGCCATAAAGCAAACCATTGAATTTTTAACTCAGTACGTCGGCAAAGGTGTTTCTCCAATGTGCGGCAACAGCATCTGTCAGGATCGCCGCTTTATGGCTCGCTGGATGCCTGAACTGGAAGAATATTTCCATTATCGCAATTTTGATGTCAGTACCTTAAAAGAATTAGCCAAACGTTGGTACCCGCAAGTCATGGATGGTTTTGAAAAGAAGGGGGCTCATCTGGCCTTAGATGACATTAGAGAGTCAATTGCAGAAATGCTTTATTATCGAAAGACCATCTTGAAATAAAGAGCTAAATAAAGTTCACTTTAGCCTGATGTTTGTGGCTCTTACCATTGCTTAGACTCACAATAAGAAAATTCAGAAAAAAGTAAAATATATCATGAATAAAATCAATGATATATTTATTGATTGCAATTTTGACTCTATTTGTGTATATTTTTGCGCTTCTATCCATGAGTTTTATTTTTATTTGATATGTTAAAAAATATAATATTATTTTTGTTGTTTGTCTTTGTTACCCAGACCGTTCTGGCGGGTATTGATCTGCATAATGGCTCAGATAATGATAATTCATTTGATATTATCGAACACTATATTGATGCTCACCATTGCGATATTGACAGTATTAAGGACAATGTTAAGCACAGTGTTGATCAACAATATGAGCAGCATAATGAGCAACATAGCTGCCATGGTCATATAACACCATTTTCGTTTATTGAGTTTTCAATATTTACCTCCAATTATAGTCATTTCTCTTCAACTTTTTCTTATCTATTTAACGACTATTCTGCCATTGTAAGTCCTGCTGACAGACCTCCTATCGCTTCATAACAGCCTTAAACATTTTATCTGCTGTCTAAATTCTATCTTATAGTGACTTTCGAGTGCCCTTAAGTGCTCCATATGTCTTGTCATTAAGATCAGAACAAAAATTTACAGCAGACTACAATTCCCTGAATTATCTTATAAATTAAGAGAATAAATTGTTATGAATAATCAATTCTTTCTGGTGCGCTCATCTATATTTGCAGTTGTGTGCTGCTTGCTTGTACTGACACCACATCAGCTAATTGCCAAAGAAACTGCTTTAATGAGTAGTGCCCCGCCACTAGCTTCTAAAAAGCCAATAAGCAGCAATCAACAATGGGCTAAATGGATCTTATCCCAGGTAGAAACGCTACCCTCATTAAAGGCAATGGAATCAGGAACTCTGGTTGCTAATGAGCAGCGAAATGCCATGCGGCAGCCATTATTTAACCCGGAATTAGGGGCGTTTTATACCGATAAAGATGATGAAGAATATGGTGTTATTGTGTCTCAGAAGATCGACTGGTTTGATAAGCGATCAGCTAAAGCGCAATTGGGACAGGTTGATTATGAACTGGTTTCGTTGAGTAAAGTATTACAGACAGAAAACAAATTATCAGATGCTCTGCTAGCTTACATTGAATATTCAATGGCCAAACAACTATTGGCTATCGCAAAAAAACAGGAAACACTACTCACTCAGCTAGCGTCTGATTTAAAATTAAGAGAAGATGCTGGTGATGTGGGACGTAGTGATGCTGAAATGGCTTATCTATCACTATTACAAAATCTACAGCAAATCAGTCTCACTGAAATACGCTATCGCAAAGCACAGGCAAATCTAAAAAAAACACTTAATAGTCATTCTATTTCTTTTTATCCTGACAGTTCTGTTTGGATAAATTCTTTAGATAAGATTGATATTTCAAATTATTTTGAAAAGGGACTGACTATTCAAGTTGCCAAAAAGGAATTAGAGCAATCGATCTCACAAGCAAAAATTGCGCATCTGAATAAAAAAGTGAATCCTACTATAGGTGTTGGGGCTGGGCGTGATGGCAGGGACAATACGATTTTATTTGAAATATCTATACCCTTAAATGTCAGAAATAACTATTCATCAGAATACCGTGCTTCTTTAGAAAAAGTCAATCAAACAGAATTTGAATTAAAGGAAGAACAACGTCTATTAAAGAATGAAATACAATTGACTCTGAATAATTATGAACAGCTTAAACAACGAGTATTAAGCTGGCAAAAATTAACCTCCAGCCGTCTTAAAGCAAGCCAGAAGTTACTCGATAAACAATGGCGAAGTGGTGATATTACCACTTCTGATCATCTCTTTTCGCTAAGACAAAGAACAGACACACTGATAGCCGATATTGAACTAACAGCAGAGATGCAAAAAGCCTGGATTGAATGGCTTTTATCGACCAGTCAGGTTAGAGCATGGCTAAAAAACTTATCATTAATCACTGAGCAGGTTAAGCCGATTCTCCATAGAGTCTGAAACAAATAATTGGGTACGCATATGTTAGTTAAACTAAAAAATAAAAAATTAATATTCACAAAGAAAACACTTATTTTAAGTGTTTTAATGACATTGTTTTTCTCTCCGATAGTGTTTTCAGAAACGCATGTTCATGATGAGCATATGGAACAGGATGAGCATAATGATCATGAAGATGATGATCATAAGGAACATGAAGACGATGATCATAAGGATCATAAAGATTCATCAGAAAATAACAATGATGAGCATGAAGAACATGAAGAAAACGGCTTTGTAAAAATGTCATCAGAGCAACAAAAAATGGCAGGGATCAAAGTAGAACGCATTGTCACACAAAGCAATCTTAGCCAGACTTTATCAGCTCCCGGTGAAGTGGTCAATGATCTCTATAATACGACCTTGTTAACCACACAAGTTGATTCCAAAGTGATTAGCAGACAAGTTGTTCTGGGCCAATATGTCAAAAAAGGAAGCCTGATTGCCACCTTGTATAGTCTTGATATTGCCACTGCACAAAACCAGCTGAAAGTATCCATGTCTGAATGGCAAAGAGCCAGAACCTTAGGTAAAAAAACAGTCGGTGCTAAACGCTTCGTGAGTGCCAAAGCAGATTTCGAAAAAGGTAAGTCATTATTAATTGCTTATGGTTTTAATCATGATTTAATTGAACAATTTTTATCTGGAAAAAACTCATATAAACCCGGCCAGTACCCGGTATTAGCACCGCATGATGGTGTTATTCTGGAAGATAATTTTCAGTCAGGACAATTTTTATCTGCTGGCTCTACCATTGCATTATTAGTTAATGAAGATCAGGTTTGGGTTGAGGCATTAGTGGCACCTGAGATGGGGCAGCGTATCCCCATTAATACGAAAGCCAGAATTATAATTAAAGACAAAACGTTTAATGCAAAAGTCATTCATGATAGCCATGCGATTGATGAAGTCACCCGCACTCGAAAAATACGTTTACTGATAAAAAATACTGATCATTTACTTCATGCCGGTTTATTTGCCACAGTTTTTATAGAATTACCATTGTCGGATAAAGTGATTTTACTACCAGAGACAGCTTTAATGCGCTCATCTGATGGTGACTGGACGGTCTTTATTGAGCAGGAGACAGGTGTCTTTAAACAGCAAGAAGTTGAGCTGGAAAATACCATTAACGGTTTACATCAAATAAAGGGACTTAAAGCTGGTCAACGAGTGGCCACAGAAGGGGCTTTTTTTCTGGCATCAGAAATGGCTAAGGGTGGCTTTGATCCACATAACCATTAGAAACCGTCAGCCAATAAAATCTCTGGAGTATCTATGTTTAATCGTATAATTGAATGGTCAGTGTGCAATCGTCTGTTGATCCTTATCGCACTGCTCGTTTTTGCTTTTGCCAGTTATAGTGCCATTCCTAAATTAAATCTGGATGCTTTTCCAGATGTTACCAATGTTCAGGTTGCGGTCAATACCGAAGCACCTGGACTTGCTTCAGAAGAAGTGGAGCAATTGATCACCTTTCCTATTGAATCAGTTATGTATGCCTTACCTGATGTGGAAGAAGTGCGTTCTATTTCAAAAACAGGATTGTCCGGGATCACTATTGTCTTTAAAGAAGGTACCGATATTTATTTTGCCCGGCAATTAGTTTTTGAGCGCCTGCAAAAAGCAAAAGAAATGATCCCCAATGGTGTGGGTACTCCTGAAATTGGACCCAACACCTCAGGTCTGGGACAAGTTTATCAGTATTTATTAGTGGCCGAACCCGGTTCCGGCTATGACTCAATGGCCTTGAGAAGTTTAAATGACTGGGTTGTAAAACTATTATTAATGCCGATAGATGGTGTGACTGATGTTCTGTCATTTGGTGGTGAAGTCAAACAATATCAGGTCAATATCGATCCTTCAAAATTGCTTTCCTATAATCTTTCCCTCAATGACATGATTGAAAAAATCCAAAGCAGTAATAAAAATTCCGGCGGCTGGTATATGGACCGTGGTCAGGAACAGCTTGTGATCCGTGGAGTGGGCTGGTTAAGTAGTGGTACAAAAGGATTAAATGACATCTCGAATATTCCAGTGATGGAGCAGCATGGTGTTGTTGTTCGTGTAGGTGATCTGGCCAGAGTAGAATTTGGTCAGGAGATTAGGCAGGGTGCAGTTACCATGACCCGACGTACTAGTGATAACGGCATTGAAGCATTAGGCGAAGTGGTTTCAGGAATTGTATTAAAACGCATGGGCTCCAATACTAAAGCAACCATTGATGGTATTAATGAACGAGTTGAATTGATCCAGCAAGCCTTACCTGACGGAGTTAAGTTTGATGGCTTTTATGATCAGTCTGATCTCATTACAAAAGCCGTTAAAACAGTAGTAGATGCCTTATTGATGGCTTTTATTTTTATTATTATTACTCTGGCATTATTTCTGGTCAATCTACGAGCTACTTTTCTGGTTCTGATATCCATTCCTCTTTCAATAGGATTGGCATTAATGGTCATGTCCTGGTTTGGTCTTTCAGCAAATCTGATGTCTCTGGGGGGGCTGGCAGTGGCCATTGGTATGCTGGTTGACGGCTCTGTGGTGATGGTAGAAAATATTTTTAAACATATCACTCATCCTGATCGCCAGCATGATGATGACGTTGCTGATCATATTGCTTTACATGATCCTGATCCCTATGATGTTCAGCATGATGATCATGGTCTGGGTCTGCGCATCAAAGAAGCGGCAAAGGAAGTTGCCCGGCCGGTATTTTTTGCAGCCATGATTATTCTGGTGGTTTTTTCTCCTATTTTTACCTTTGAAGGTGTTGAAGCAAAACTATTTCAACCCATGGCGATTAGTATCATGCTGGCCATTCTGGCTGCTGTTATTGTGGCCTTATTAGTCGTTCCCGCTCTGGCAACCTATCTGTTTAAAAAAGGTATCAGACAAAGACAAAGTCCGCTGTTAATGCCATTAGAATATCTCTACAAAAAAGCGCTAAGAGCAGCATTAAAAAGGCCGGCATTAATTATCATTGCATCTATAGTACTCTTTGCTTTTGCCGCTTCTACTGTACCTAAAATTGGTACTGAGTTTGTGCCCGAATTAGAAGAGGGCACAATCAACCTGAGAACTACGTTAGCACCGTCAGCCAGTTTGGAAACCTCCATTTCAGTTGCTAAAAAACTGGAAGAGCAATTAATGACTTTTCCTGAAGTGACTTATGCTCTGAGTCGAATTGGTCGTGCGGAAATCGGTGGTGATCCGGAACCGGTCAATAATATCGAAATCTATATTGGTTTAAAACCCATTGAAGAATGGACTTCTGCCAGTGATCGAATTGGCTTACAGGAACTAATGGAACATAAGCTGGAAATCCATCCCGGCTTGTTATTTAACTTTTCACAACCCATTGCGACCCGTGTTGATGAACTCCTGTCAGGTGTTAAAGCGCAATTGGCGATTAAGTTAATTGGTAAAGAACTGCCAGTATTAGCTGAAAGAGGCAAGGCTATTGAAGAACAGGTTAAACAGATTGCCGGTGCTGTTGATGTTGCCATGGAACAAATTGCAGGTGAAGCTCAATTAGTGATTCGTCCTGATCGCGCTGCGCTCTCTCGCTTTGGGATTTCTATCTCACAAGTCATGTCTCTGGTTGAACAAGGTGTTGGTGGTGCGAGTGCCGGACAAGTCATTCAAGGTAATGAACGTTATGATATTTATGTTCGCTTACAGGAACAGTATCGCAACTCTGCACAAGCCATTAAAAATTTAAGAATTCAGGCGATTAATGGTGCCTGGGTAAGAGTCTCTGATGTGGCTCAGGTGCAAATTGAATCAGGCCCACCGCAGATACGCCGGGATGATGTACAACGCCGGGTAGTGATTCAGGCCAATGTACAAGGCCGTGATATGGGCAGCGTGGTCAATGACATTAAGCAGGTAATTGCCGACAATGTTGATTTACCTGTGGGTTATAGTGTTGATATCGGTGGTCAATATGAAAATCAGCAGCGAGCACAGCATCGTTTAATGATTGTGGTGCCTGTTTCTATCGCCCTGATAGCTTTGCTGTTGTATTTTGCCTTTAATTCAGTAGGGCAGGCTCTGTTAATATTGATTAACGTCCCACTGGCTTTGATAGGAGG
>WTAX01000212.1 GCA_013139395.1 Gammaproteobacteria bacterium
AGTTTCATGACCGACAGGAGGGCTATAGAAGGATAGGAAATTCAATGGCATTTAAGAACCATCGGGTTGTTGCTTTATTCGTTCCAGTGCGAATGGTGGGCGGGCACAATAAACGAAGATGATGTCAAGAGTGATTCTATACCATTGCTCAATGTTTGAACTAACTGAGTAAAAAACAGCTGAAATGTCAGCTTTAACGCCCTCAGTGAATACATTAGAAAGCACTAACATTTCTGATCTGGGTCGATTCCAGCTATTTTCATACGTCCGCAATGAGCATAAAGCCGAAGTTGATATAACTGTAGTGTGATGATTTAGAAAAGCATAGGCTAACTTCCGGTTAGTGGTGATTGCAGACCTTCGGTAAAAATTATATTTCAACCCAAATTATCAATATCAGTCACTTCTTATTTCAGACGCTAAGGGCGTTTAGCGGCAATTTCAGTAATCAGCTTAAATGATAGATAATGAACCAAGCGATAATATTAATCATTTCTTAATTTCGTCGGAATTGACCTTGAGCTGCTATTTTGAGTGAGTTAGGCTTAATTTTAAATTTCCAGTTAGCAGACATTCAAAGTATGGGAAAGACAATGACAGCACCAGTGACTTTTTAGGCATTCAAAATATAAATAAATTCGAGAAAACGGAATTTATTTACATACAGATTTCGATGGATAGGTATAAGGACTGTAGAGTTTTGAGTACACTATAGGTGCAGTAGGAAAAATTGTATAATCAATGGTAAAGAAATGAATACTAAAGCAGTTCATGAGGAACAAGCTTTCAATGAAAATTGGAAACCAAGAAGACATCTATAAGAATCATAAAAGGAGTCTGTTATGTCTGTACTTTTAGAATTTTCCATGTTCCCTACCGATAAAGGAGAGAGTGTTAGCTCTTATGTGAGTCAGGTCATTCAAATGATACGTGATAGTGGTGCCAGTTATCAGCTCACCCCCATGGGCACAATTATTGAAAGTAATGATATTGATGAAGCCCTGAATTTAGTTAAACAGGCTTATGAAGTGCTGGATAAATCAGGCTGTAATCGTATTTACTCCTCACTCAAATTTGATATCCGTAAAGGTAAAAGTAACAGGTTGCAGGGTAAGGTCAATTCAATTCGTGAAAAAATTGGTAATGTTGAAACCTAAAAGGGAATTCTGGGAAAAACATTAAGCTCGTATAATAACTTGCAGTTCAGGAATCTATAATAATGATTGTTTTCTTCAATCTGGGTAATAATATTAAATTGTAAAATAAAATCAGTTTTAACCTTATATCAGGCTGATATTACCAAAGAACTGTCGTTCGACTACAAGATTGAGAAATGATATTTTCTCTATAGCTGCCATTTTAATATGATCTTGAATATGGCGCTCTTGACCTATTGCAGTAGTTGGAGGGATAGATGATTTCAAGGCTCAATTTCCAGTTAGCTGCCATTTCAAGTTGCTAATAATTCGTTGAGATAAAACGTCCAGTAATTTTTGCACAAATTTTTCAATACGCCATGTTGTGTGTTATCAAGAAATGAGTTACAAGGTATTGAGGGTATTCTTGAGAAATAGACTAAAATGGGGTATAACTAAACAGAACTAGTCAACAAATTGTTAAAGGTGTCGGAGAAAATCAATCACTCTGTCACCTTTATTCATTAAAATCATATAATCTACATTTCCATTCTTAAATTGAAAAATTATGCTCCCCACGACATTACTAGGCACAGCTAACATTCCCAATAACGGCGGTGAACTGAGGTTAACTCAGCGCGGTGATGAGTTTTCTATTCATCTAAAAGGTGTAGGTGGCATATTAATGACCAGTCGTGTACATGGCTCCGAGGTAGCACTGGCTGAGTTAGGTTGCGCGCATATTCAAGGCAAGGAGAATACTAAGGTATTAGTTGGAGGCATGGGGATGGGCTTCACTCTGGCCGCTGCACTTAAAGCCACATCAAAAAGTTCTAAGGTGATGGTTGCTGAATTGGTGCCCGAAGTGATTGAATGGAATAAAGGCCCATTGGGCGAATGCGCAGACAGGCCGCTTAATGATAATAGAGTTGTGGTGAATCTTGGTGATGTAGCTGAACTTTTCAAAACAAAGCAGGCCACTTATGACGCTGTATTGTTAGATGTTGATAACGGCCCCGAGAGCTTTACACATGCTGACAATAACAAACTGTATTCAAGTGAAAGTCTACAAGCTATTCAGCAAACACTTAAACCCGGTGGTGTGTTAGCGATATGGTCAGCCTGGCATGATCCAAAATTTCCTCTACATCTGAAAAAAGTCCGCTTTAAGGTTGAAACTAAAACCGTTAGGGCACATAAAGGTAAAGGTAGTCGTCATACTATTTATTTGGCCAGAAAAATATCAGACGTTAAATAGTTAAAGGTACCGGAGGGATTAAAATAAAAGGATGGTAACAAAGATAATCATTGGCATTAATAAATGTTCTTTGGCTTAAGTAAGTGCCATTACTCTCTGGCACCTATTTACTGTAATTGTTCCATTCAGCCCTTTTTAGCTAGTAATGAGTAAAAAGGCCTATCACTCCCAATACATGGCAAGGTAGCTCCTTCAAGAGTTAATAAAATGAACTCAGAAACCAATAATAATGGTGTAAAAAAATATTACTTAGTAACTGTTGAAAAAACGCCACCACCTGCAGATATGCCAGAAGGTGACTGGTTCCGATATGTAGTAAGTTATGGTGATTCAGAAATTAATTGTGTTAGAGGCGGCACACTTAAAGAAGTTACACGTCACGCAGAGGATTTTGTTGAAAATTTGAATGTACGTTCAACCATGGGGTATTCAGGCTATGCCGCACGTAGTACTAAAGCGAAAACAACATAAAGCTAATATTGGCTACCCAAGATTAATCGATTCCAACTCTATAACTTAAACTACTTTCTAATTGATTTTTTATTGTCATATTTCATGAGGTTTTAAAGGTGGCTAATCGTTGTGCACATTAAAATATAGGGATCTGAATGGAATCAGATTGCGTAAAAATATTATTTCCAGGGTTAGCTCCTAAATATTTAGGATCAGATTAATATTTGCCCAGACACCAAAAATGCAAATATGTCTTTACCCTACTATTCAGATCCGGCGCTAAAACCAATTATCAACTTAAAGTAAGAAAGGTGTGAGATGTTACAAACTATCGTAAAAAAATGGTTCCGAGATAAAAACTCTGGTTTTCTAGATAACGGGGATGGTCCAGACATTATGGTAACCAAATCCGATCTTGTTAACTGTGAATTTTTAAAAGTTGGCGTCATGGTTGAATTTGAATGCCATTCAGATAAGCGAGGTTTAATCGCTAAAAAAGTTAAGCTTTTACAGCAGAATAAGTCGTACGGCCAACATAATAAAGGTAATAGCAACGCTAAGAAATTTCGTCCCGGTGTTATGACTTAATTACAAGGAATATAATAATAGAAAAATAAGGATCAGATCCCAGGTTTTCATATATGCTGGGTCTTGATTATAAGGTTATACCAAGCCCAGGAAAAAAAGACTCTCAAGCCAATGAAGAATATTTTGTAAAATATAGAAAGCTTTTCAAAACCAATGGTATTTTGGCTATTTTTTATGTCATTCTTCAAAGTATATCTATAAGCTTAGAGTGAAATTAAATTACACACATAACAATACAGTCAAGCTCGCGCAAAAAACTCGCTTGGACCAGCCAAATAGCGGCCGGCCACTTACTTAGGCGTTAGCTGTCAGAGATAATTATGGAATATTTAGCAAGATTTGAG
>WTAX01000343.1 GCA_013139395.1 Gammaproteobacteria bacterium
GTGGCGTGGCGGCTGTATTATTCGCAGCAGATTTCTGGACAGTATTAAAAATGCCTATAGCAATAATCCAGAGTTGGAAAGTTTATTATTAGATGATTTTTTTCAACAGGCTATTGCAGCGGCACAACGTGGCTGGCGTAAAACAGTTTCCAGAGCGGTTGAAGCGGGAATACCTGTTCCCGGCTTTGCTGCTGCACTGACATTTTATGATGGTTATCGCATGGCATCAGTACCGGCTAATTTATTGCAGGCGCAACGAGATTATTTTGGTGCACATACCTTTGAACGTATTGATAAACCCCGTGGTGAATTTTTTCATCATGAATGGGCGGATGAAAGCTGAATATGACAGACCCTAATAATATTATGGGTGATCATAAGATCACCGAACCATGCACTTTGATTATTTTTGGTGCCACAGGGCATCTGAGCAAAAATAAATTATTACCGGCTCTTTATCATCTTGAAGAATCAAAGCGTTTACCGGAGAAAGTGACGATTGTCGGCTTTGGTCGCAGAGATTGGAGTGATGAACAATGGGCTGATGAAGTTCTGCATGGATTAAAAGATCATGCCCGCAGTGGTATTGATGAGGAAGTATTTAAACGCTTCAGCAAACGCCTGAATTTTCAAAAAGGGGATTTACGGCAAGCTGCTTCTTTTGAAAAATTAAAAGAACGTCTGGATGGCTCGGATGAGTTTCCCAGTAATCATATTTTTTATCTGGCCATAGGTCCACAGGACTACAATTTTGTTGCAAAAAATCTAGTGGCCAGTAAGCTGCATAAAGAGGATACCGGCTATTGCCGTCTGGTGGTTGAAAAACCCTTTGGGCATGATTTAGAAAGTTCAGAAATACTGGATAATCAACTGCATAAACATTTTAAAGAAGAACAAATTTTTCGTATTGATCATTACCTGGGTAAAGATACGGTACAAAATATTCTGGTATTTCGTTTTGCAAACCTGCTCCTTGAGCCTTTATGGAATCGTAACTATATCGATCATGTGCAAATTACTCATGCTGAAACAGCGGGAGTTGAAGGCCGGGCACATTATTATGATTCTTCCGGTGCCCTGCGAGATATGATACAAAGTCATTTACTGCAAATGCTGGCACTTGTCGCTATGGAACCGCCTGCTCATTTGGATGCCAATGCCTTACGTGATGAAAAAGTAAAAGTACTGCGTTCTATTCGCCCCATTAATCGCAAATCTGTGAATATGCATGCCTTTCGTGCTCAATATACCTCGGGTGATGTGAATAGTGACAAAGTACCAGGCTATCTGGAAGAAGAAGATATTGAACAGGATAGTACCACTGAAACCTTTGCTGCAATGAAATTATATGTCGATAATTGGCGTTGGAAAGGCGTGCCTTTTTATTTGCGTACCGGTAAACGAATGAAGGAAAATAACTTTTTAGTGAGTATTCGTTTTAAACGCCCGCCCCAGCAATTGTTTAAAGATACGGCATTAAAACAAATGGACCCTGACTGGATATTAATTAACATTCAGCCCGAAGAGTGTTTAAGAATTGAGATGCAGGTAAAAAAATCAGGACTGGAGTTAGAAACAAGAACCTCGCAATTAGAAGCATGTCGTTGTGAGGAAAAAGAAAAAATCGATGCCTATGAGGCTTTACTGCTGGAAGTCATGGAAGGCGATCAGACCTTATTCTTACGTTATGATGAAGTGTCATGGGCGTGGAAAATTGTTGACCCTGTGTTACGCTCATGGATGGAAGAACAGGATTATATTCATACCTATCCTGCCGGTACCTGGGGACCGGAAGTCTCATCAAGATTATTTGATCGTAACGATCAGTTCTGGCGTAATAAACTGGATCATAATGATTGTGAGGTGTAGAGACTTATATCTTAAACTGAGTTTAAACAGGATGGGCACAGCTAAATAGCTGTTCCTCAATGGTATACACGGAGCAGCAGAAGCTGTCATTCATTATTTGGTGATTTTATGCCAATATGAGCCCAATAATAAATGGCAGCTTCTGCTGCGAATGTTAAATAACGCTCACGTGTTGCAGCACTTATTTAGCCTCCTGAATTCAACTCATAAGGGCAACTCAGCTTAAAAGTGTTAAAGACTGGAATGAATCTTATATTTATTCCTGTCTTCAATCGCCTGGGTATAAAGCTCCAGATATTGCTTAGCGCTTTCTTTCCATGAAAACTCCTGTTTCATACCGTTAATCATCAGCTTTTTCCAGGCATCTTTGTTTTGGTATAATAAACAGGTCAGATTAACCGCATCAAGAATAGTAGACCCCTCTGTCTCCTGAAAAACAACACCGGTTGCAGAACGATTGCTCAGATTTTCTTTAGATGCATGGACGACGGTATCAGCCAATCCCCCGGTTTTTCTGACAATAGGAATCGTGCCGTAACGTAAACTATAGAGTTGATTAAGACCACAGGGTTCAAAGCGAGAAGGCATTAAAAAGGCATCCGAACCGGCTTCGATTAAATGAGATAATTGTTCATCATAACCGATTTGAAGTTGCAGTTGCTCCGGGTGTTTGCTTGACCATCGATGCAAGCGGGATTCCAGCTCTAAATCACCTGAACCAAGAATAACAATTTGTACGGGAAGCTTTAAGATGTCTTCCATATTTTCTAATAATAGATCGATACCTTTTTGGTAAACCAGACGAGCAACTAATCCCAGAAGCAGAGTATTTTTCTTTTGTGGTAATTTAAAATGTTTTTGTAAAGCAGTTTTATTGCTGGGTTTGTTGTTAATGGTTTTAATCGAATAGTTTTTCTTTATCATGGGATCTTTAGCGGGATTCCACTCTTTCATATCAATGCCGTTTAATATGCCGGAAAGTCGTTCGTTGCGATAAGCCAGAAGATCGGATAAACCATAGCCAAATTCCTCATGCTGTATTTCCTGAGCATAAGTCGGGCTCACTGTATTGACCCGATCAGAAAAGACCAAACCGCCTTTTATAAATGAAAAATCGTCATGAAATTCTAACTCATGGTGATTCCATAAAGTAGGCAGTAACTCTAAAGTATCAAATCGTTCTCTGGAATAAACCCCCATATGGGCCATGTTGTGAATTGTAAAGACAGTAGCCGGTCTTGTGGTTTTTTTTCTAATATACTCTTTTTCTAATAAAACACTGATTAAACCTGTTTGCCAGTCATTGCTATGCACAATGTCAGCCTGCCATTGTAAGCTGGTGCGTCCCATTGCAATTTCAACGGCAATATAATTGAGCAGAGCAAAGCGAAAATCGTTGTCTTCCCATTCTTTGTTTTTATCATCAAAGTAAGGTGTGCCGGGTCGATTGTAAAGTTCAGATTCAACCATCCAGACTTTTACATGAGAGCCGGGCAGCTTTGTTTCTAAAATATTAACATGATGTGCCTTGTCATTATCAACAGGCAAGCCAAGTTTTCCAGGAAAACCTTCTCCAGGTAGATCAATTGTTGCAACCTGCTTTATATTTTCAGCTTTTTGAATGGCAAATGGATAAGCAGGTATCAGTATTTTAATATCCTGGTGCAGTGCTTTAAGTGCTTTGGGTAAACTATTACAGACATCGCCAAGACCACCTGTTTTGGCAAAGGGATGCAACTCACTACTGACAAAAAGAATTTTATATTTTGGTTTTGTGGTTTTGTTTTTTTTCACTATTTTTTTGTTCATAATCTTTTGCTTAAATTTTTTATTGATAAAGCAGAGTTCTAATTTTTCTTTTTTAATATCAGTCCGGCTAATGGCGGCAGAGTGATGCTGATAGAATGTTCTCTATCCATCCAGGGTGTTGGTTCACTGATAATAGGATCATCGTTACCAATATTGGAGCCATTATAATAGCTGGAATCAGAGTTGAATAATTCTTCATAGTGACCGCCAAAGGGGACACCAATGCGATAATTTTCTCGCACCACGGGGGTAAAATTCAAGACAATAATCACCGAATCATCTGGACCATTACGTTGATAAATCAAGATGGATTGAGCTGAATCGTGACAATCGACCCAATCAAAGCCCTGAGCGTCAAAGTCATAATAATGTAATGCCGGCACCTGTGTATATAATTTGTTTAGCTGAGAAATTAAATCTTTAATACCTCGATGAGATGCTGATTCTAATTCCTGCCATTCCAGCGCCTTGTCAAAGTTCCATTCGCAACGTTGGGCAAATTCACAGCCCATAAACAGTAATTTTTTCCCGGGATAAGTAAACATAAAGGTATATAACAGACGCAGGTTGGCAAATTTTTGCCACTCATCACCAGGCATTTTTTCCAGCATTGAACCTTTACCATGAACTACTTCATCATGAGAAAATGGTAATAGAAAATTTTCTGAAAAGCTATACAGTAATCCAAAGGTTAATTTGTCATGATGATAGTGACGATGAATAGGGTCCATCTGCATATAACCAAGAATGTCATGCATCCAGCCCATATTCCATTTCATGGTAAAACCCAGACCACCTAACCATGAAGGACGTGTTACCTGGGGCCATGACGTGGATTCTTCGGCAATAATGACTGTGCCAGGGTATTCAACATGAGTCAGGTGATTGAGCTCTTTTATGAAATCAATGGCTTCTAAATTTTCATTACCACCATATTTATTGGGCAGCCACTGACCATCTTCTCTGGAATAATCCAGATAAAGCATAGAGGCAACGGCATCCACCCGAAGGCCGTCAATATGAAAGGCATCAAGCCAGAAGATGGCACTGGAAAATAGAAAATTTTTCACCTCATTACGACCAAGATTGTAAATCAGTGTACCCCAATCCTGATGCTCACCTAAACGGGGATCTTCATGTTCATAGAGGGTACTGCCATCAAATTTAGCTAGCCCATGTGTGTCTTTAGGGAAATGGGCCGGAACCCAGTCCACTAATATACCAATGTCATTCTGATGGCAATAATCGACAAAATATTTAAAATCATCAATACTGCCAAAGCGGCTGCTGGGGGCAAAATAGCCGGTGGCCTGATAGCCCCATGAGCCATCAAAAGGATGTTCTGTAATGGGTAATAATTCAATGTGAGTAAAGCCTAAAGGTTTGATGTAATCGACCAGCCGATGCGCCAATTCTCGATAATTTAAAAACTTATTGTGCTCATCTCTTTGCCATGAACCCAAATGAAGTTCGTAGACTGATAGGGGAGAGTGCTGCCATTTATCTTCTTTACGTGCTGCCAGCCAATTCTGATCCTGCCACTGGTATTGGGTGGTGTCTGCAGTAATAGAAGCTGTAGCCGGACGATATTCATATTGTTGTGAATACGGATCAATTTTTTCCAGTATCTCCCCGCTCTGACGGTTTAAAATCTCATATTTATAGAGTGAACCAGGATTAATGCCAGGTATAAAAAGTTCCCAGACACCACTACCGCCTCTGGCCCTCATAGGATGACAACGGCCATCCCATTGGTTGAAGTCACCAATGACACTGACACGTTCGGCATTAGGTGCCCAGGTCGCAAATAAAGTACCCGTGATGCCATCCACTTCAACAGCATGTGAGCCCAATACATTATAGCATTTGAGTAATTTGCCTTCAGTGAACAGATGCAGATCAAAATCACTGATTTGTGCCTCGAAAGTATACGGGTCGTAGTTATTATGTTCATAACCACCTTTATCGATCCAGTTTAATTGATAGTGATTACCCAGTGATTTGATATCACCCTGCCATTCAAAAAAATCGCTATCCGGGAGTCGCTGAACAGGCTCTTTAGTCTTGTTGCTGGTGATCAGAAAGACGTTTTCAGCATAGGGCATAAAAAGTCGAATAAGCTTATTGGCTCTATCAAAACCAAGGACACTAAACGGATTATGATGTTTGGCATCAATAATGCGAGACAGATCATTATAAATAGGCGATTTTTGATACTTCGTTATCATGAGGTGTTCCTGCTGGATCATTTTACTTAGAGCGGCTATTGAATGTATTATTAGAAACCGCATATTTTAGAACTGTTATCAATGTTCATTATACTGTCATTTGTATGGATTTAAATAGTTTATAATGCTTTAACGAAGACTAAATTTGAGGTGGATCATCTTAATCTCAATTACAGACTCTCAACAAGAGTGAATGAGGTCACTCACTTGATGGTGATCAATATTTGTTAATTATTTGATTTGAGATTGTTCACTTCGTGATATACTGAAAAAATACAAAATTAAGTTGGATTTTGCCCAAAATCATTTCATAATCTGAGCTTGAACTCATAGAGGAGTCGCCAGTGTCAACTAAAAGTTCTCATCGTTATGTTAGTCGTATTACCCGTGATACTTTAGCTATTATTTTAGCTGGTGGACAGGGGTCCCGTTTAAAAGAATTGACTGCCTGGCGTGCGAAACCCAGTGTGCCCTTTGGTGGTAAATTCCGCATTATTGATTTCCCTTTATCGAATTGCGTTAATTCAGGTATTCGGCGTATTGCGGTTGCCACACAATACAAATCCCATTCGCTCATACGGCATATACAACAGGGATGGGGACATTTTCGTGGTGAGTTTGGCGAATTTGTTGAATTATTACCGGCACAACAACGTATTAAAGAGAGTTGGTACTTAGGTACTGCAGATGCAATCTATCAAAATCTGGATATTATTCGTGCTCATGATCCAGAATATGTACTGGTTCTGGCAGGTGATCACATCTATAAAATGGACTATGGTGTTATGTTGGCCAAGCATGTGGAAAATCAGGCTGATTTAACTGTGGGCTGTTTTGAGGTGCCCTTGGAAGAAGCCAGGGCGTTTGGTGTGATGGCTGTTGATGAAGAAAATCGTGTGGTTGAATTTTCTGAAAAACCAGAGAATCCAAAACCCGTGCCGGGTAATACAGAAACGGCTCTGGCCTCCATGGGGATCTAT
Organism: Gammaproteobacteria bacterium; assembly: GCA_013139395.1. Classification (GTDB taxonomy): domain Bacteria; phylum Pseudomonadota; class Gammaproteobacteria; order GRL18; family GRL18; genus GRL18. Next base: position 6,887 of record WTAX01000343.1, read on the forward strand.
ATTTTTAATCGGGATTTTTTGTTTGAACAACTGATTAAAGACGCGGATGAACCAGGCTCAAGTCGAGACTTTGGTAAAGATATTATTCCTCATGTAGTGAATAAATATCGTGCTTATGCCTATTCTTTTAATAATAAAGAAGAGCAAAGCCAAACCTACTGGCGTGATGTCGGAACCATTGATGCCTTCTGGAAAGCCAATCAGGAGTTAATCGGTGTTTCACCTGAGTTAAATCTTTACGATGATGTCTGGCCAATCTGGACTCATCAGGAGCAATTGCCGCCAGCAAAATTTGTTTTTGATGATGATACTCGCAGGGGAATGGCGGTTGACTCAATGGTATCTGGCGGCTGTATTATTTCAGGTGCTAAAATCAGTCACTCTTTACTGTTTTCTAATGTCAGGGTGAATTCTTACTCATTGGTTGAAGATTCCGTGTTATTACCGGAAGTTCATATAGGACAACACTGTCATATAAAAAATGCTGTGATTGATAAAGGTACTCAGATACCTGACGGTACAACGATTGGTGTTAATATAGAAGAAGATAAACAACACTTTCGTGTCACAGAAAAAGGCATTGTACTGGTCACTCCAGATATGATTGGACACAAACAACATACTGTTAGATAAATTTTATAGTATTGCTAAATTATCCAGAAAAAGGCGAATAAATTCGCCCCTACAACTCAGGGTTTAATAATTTATTGAATTTTGGTGATAATGTTTTTGTAGGGGCGAATTTATTCGCCTTATTTATTGATGGACACCAAAATAGCAGTTAAAGGGGAAAAAATGAGTTCTTCAATTGAAGATAAATTGAAAGTTGTTATTTGCTGGCACATGCATCAGCCGGAATATCGTGATTTAAGAAAAAATGAATATCAGCTGCCCTGGACTTATTTACATGTCATAAAAGACTATGTCGATATGGTTGATCATCTGGAAAACATTCCAGGAGCCAGAGCTGTGGTTAATTTCACGCCGACATTATTAGAGCAGATTGAAGATTATAAATATCAGATCAAAGACTTTTTACAGCATAATACTGCACTGCGTGATCCATTATTAGCGAGTTTGACTTGCAGTAAACTCCCTTCAAGCCCCCCTTTAAGATTACAAATCATTAATGACTGTCTCAGGGCTAATCGGGAACGTTTAATTGATCGTTTTCCAGCCTATCAAAAATTGGCCAATATGTCAGAGTGGTTTATTAATCATCCGGATACGGTGTTTTATCTGAATGAACAATATCTGTTTGACTTGTTGACCTGGCATCATTTAGCCTGGATTGGAGAAACCGTCAAACGTAATGATCAACGAATCAAACGGCTGATTTTAAAAGAAAGTGATTACACTTTAAATGATCGTTACTTATTGCTGGAAGTGATTGGGGAGATTCATAATACCATTATTGAGCGTTATCGAAGGCTGGCTCAATCAGGACAAATTGAACTCTCAGTCACTCCTTATGCTCATCCTATTATACCGCTCATGCTGGATATTAACTCAGCCAGAGAGGCAATGCCTGATGTGCCTTTACCAGAAAAAACAACCTATCCCGGCGGTAAAGAGCGAGTGCATTGGCATATCAAACAGGGCCTGGATATTTTCAAAAACCATTTTGGTTTTAAACCCGTGGGTTGCTGGCCTTCAGAGGGCGGCGTAAGTGATGAAACTCTGGAAATTTTATCTGAATATGACTTTAAATGGGTTGCTACAGGCGGCAGTGTTCTTAATAATAGCCTTAGCAAGGCGAATATGATTGATGATGTCTACAATAATATTGGCGTGCATCGTGCCTATACTGTTCATGGCGAAGATGAATCAGAAAATGATGAGGATAAAAACAAAGTGAATTGTTTTTTCCGGGATGACGGCTTATCCGATCTGATTGGTTTTACTTATTCAAAATGGCATGCCGATGATGCGGTAGGTAATCTCGTTGAACATCTGGAGACTATTTATAACTATCGAGAAAATCAAAGCGGTCGAGTGGTGTCAATTATTCTTGATGGTGAAAATGCCTGGGAATATTATCCTGAAAATGGCTATTATTTTCTAACGACTTTTTATAAGCGTCTGGCAGAACATCCCAATATTGAGCTAACCACCTTTTCAGATTGCATGGAGTTAGCTGGGTCCACAGGAACAGAACCCACAAAACTACCATCTCTGGTCGCTGGCAGCTGGGTTTATGGTTCTTTCTCAACCTGGATTGGTGATAGTGCTAAGAATCGTGGCTGGGATATGTTGATTGAAGCAAAAGAGCGTTTTGATTATGTCGTGGACAGTGGTGTTTTAGATGCTGCTGAACGCTCAAGAGCAGAACAACAACTGGCTGTATGTGAAGGTTCTGACTGGTTTTGGTGGTTTGGTGATTATAATCCAGCAGATTCGGTCAGCAGTTTTGAGTCATTGTTTCGTTTAAACTTATCAATACTCTATCAATATCTTGGCGTATTGCCGCCAAGTTACCTCACTCAAGCCTTTACTCAGGGCAGTGGTGCACCGGTCGCTGGCGGGACTATGAGACCAGGGCAGGAATAAAATGACGAGTAAAGATTCAATGAAAACGACACGGAAAACTATACAGAAAAGAAGCTATAACAATTCAGCCCCATTAGATAAACGTCGCTCAGGTGTATTGCTTCATCTGACGTCATTACCCGGACCTTACGGTAATGGTGTGATTGGTGAAGATGCCTATCGCTTTGTGGATTTTCTCAAAGATGCAGGTTATAGCGTCTGGCAAACACTGCCATTAGGGCCCACACATGGTGATGGTTCACCTTACCAGTCACTTTCTGTACATGCAGGCAATCCGCAATTAATTGACCTGCAATGGTTAGTGGATAAAAACTGGCTGGCTGAACATGATCTGCACAATTGTTTTACTAATGTATTTGGCCGTTCAAAATGCATCTCTATTGCTTTTAATAATTTTCGTAAACTGTTTGAAGACTATCTATCCAGTAAAGCGTTTGAGTGTACTGATTGTGACAGCTCTGATTGTGAAAAAGGTGCCGCTAATGAAAAAGAATGTCGGGCCTTTCAATGTTTTATTCAGAAACAGGCTTTCTGGCTTGATGACTATGCTTTGTATTGCGCTTTGAAAAAAGATAACCAGCAAAAAAGCTGGTTTGACTGGCCAGAGGCATTAAAAAAACGAGAAAGCAAAGCACTTAAAAAAGCCAAAGAACGTCTTAGAAATGATTTTTTTTATTATCAATTTGAACAATTTTTATTTTTCAGCCAATGGTTATCATTAAAAGAATATGCTAATGAACGGGGTGTTTACCTGTTTGGTGACCTGCCGATATTTGTTGCTCATGACAGCGCGGATGTCTGGGCGCAACGCCAATTTTTTAAACTGGATGAAGAAGGATGCTCTGATGTTGTCGCAGGCGTGCCGCCGGACTATTTTTCTGAAACCGGTCAGCGCTGGGGTAATCCGCATTATCAATGGGATGCGATTGAAAAGTCTCAATTCAGCTGGTGGATTGAACGCATCGATACTCAGCAAATACTCTTTGATCTCATCCGTATTGATCATTTCCGGGGTCTCGAGTCCAGTTGGGAAATTCCAGCCGATGAAGACACTGCAATTAATGGACAATGGGTAAAATCACCGGGCAAAAAACTCATGAAAGCTTTGTATCAAGCTTATCCCGAGTTATCACTGGTTGCAGAAGATTTAGGTATTATTACTGAAGAAGTGAATGACTTGCGGGAACAATTTAATTTGCCGGGGATGAAAATCCTGCAATTTGCTTTTTCCGGTGAAAGTAGTAATCCATATCTGCCGCACAATCATCAGGTCAATAGTGTTATTTATACTGGTACTCATGATAATGATACAACGCTTTCATGGCTTGAAACGCTTAATGATGATGAAAAACACTATATTCAACAGTATTTCAACTTCCCATACGAACAATTAAATCAGGTATTGATGAATACCGCTATGGCATCGGTTGCCAAACTGGCAATTTTACCGATGCAGGATTTGCTGAGTTGCGGTGTGGGCCATCGAATGAACACACCAGGCACTACAGAAGGCAACTGGCAATGGCGCTTTTCCTGGGAACAATTAAATGAAGAAATCAGAATGCTGGCAAGACAAATGAATTCTCTTTATGGCCGCCTGACTTAATTTAGGTTAAAGGTAACTATTCAGCTGCATTCATGTATTGAAAGTACTGTTTGTCATAATTCTGTAATATAGAATGTTTAGAATCTGCAGGTTGCATTGTAATAAGTGATGAGGTACTGCAGAATGTACACTTTACTATTTTAAAATCTATGCAGCCACTAAGCGAATATTAAGCTATAACTATTTAACGTAGTCGATTCCAGGCTGCTTTTGGTCGTAACCTGCCAAAATTTCACAGACTGATAATCAGTCATTAAAAGGAGTTCTATTGATGAACAAACAAGTGTTTGCCTTTGAAGAAGGCGATGGAAAAAATAAGGTTTTATTAGGCGGTAAAGGGGCTAATCTTTGTGAAATGACGCAAATTGGTTTGAATGTACCGCCGGGCTTTGTTATCACCACTGAAACTTGTTTGGCTTATTTAGACTCTAAGAACGATTCTTTGCCTGAATCATTGATGAGCGAAGTGCGGCAGCAAATGACCGCACTGGAAGAAAAAACAGGTAAAAAGTTCGGGGACCCCAGTGATCCCTTGCTGGTATCCGTGCGCTCAGGCTCAGCGATGTCCATGCCGGGAATGATGGATACTATTTTAAATCTGGGTTTAAACAGTGAAACCCTTAAAGGTGAAATTCAACAAACAGGCGATCCGCGTTTTGCCTATGATGCCTATCGTCGTTTTATCCAACTCTTTGGTAAAGTTGCCATGGGCATTGCTGATGAGCCTTTTGATGATGCCCTGGCACAGCTCAAAGCCACAAAAGGTATCAAGGAAGACATGGGTTTGTCGGCGGATGATTTAGCGCAGCTCTGTGATGACTTCCTGAGTATTGTCAAGCAGCAAACCGGCCGGGTTTTTCCTGAAGATCCCTATGAACAGTTAGAAATGGCAATAAAAGCTGTTTTTGGTTCCTGGATGGGCAAACGTGCCATAGATTATCGTCGGGAGTTTAATATTACCTCTGATATGGCCAATGGTACTGCGGTAAATATTGTCACTATGGTATTTGGTAATCGCGGTGATGACTGCTCAACTGGTGTGGCATTTACCCGAAATCCAGGAACCGGTGAAAATCGTTTGTATGGTGAATATCTGACCAATGCACAAGGAGAAGATGTTGTTGCCGGCATTCGAACCCCCAAGGCCATTGAACAAATGGCAGTAGAAATGCCTGAGCTCTATAAAGAATTAGAAGAATTACGTTCCCGACTGGAAACACACTATAGTGAAATACAGGACTTTGAATTTACCATAGAGCGTGGAGTTTTATATTGTCTGCAGACCCGCAATGGCAAAATGAATGCGGTTGCAATGGTGAGAACCTCAGTTGAAATGGAGCGAGAAGGCTTAATCAGTAAAAAAGAAGCCCTGTTACGTATTGATCCACAACATCTGGAGCAAATGCTTTACCCCAGACTGGATCCCGATATCCGCATTGATGCGATTGCACAGGGTTTGCCTGCTTCGCCGGGGGCGGCAAGCGGTATTGCTATTTTTGATGCTGATCGAGCGGAACAAATCGGTAAAGACGGTACTCAGGTGATTCTGCTTAGAGAAGAAACCAAGCCCGAAGATATTCATGGTTTTTTTGCCTCCCAGGGAATTTTAACCAGCCGTGGCGGTAAAACCTCTCATGCAGCAGTTGTTGCCCGGGGTATGGGCAAACCCTGTGTAGCAGGTGCAGAAGGTATCTCTGTTGATATTAATTTAAGACAGGCCAATATCGGTGATATTGTAATTAAAGAAGGGGACTGGATAACTCTTG
>WTAX01000315.1 GCA_013139395.1 Gammaproteobacteria bacterium
GACGATTCATTCAGCATTGCTTCCAGTTGCTTAAGCGTATCTGACTCATCAAAGGCAGACGCTGTTTCAGTTTCTTGTTCTGGAGCTTCTATACCAACACCCGGTAGATCTGAAGAACCATCCATATATGCCGCAAATTCCTCAAGTACTGATTTCTCATTGCCTCCAGTATCAGCAGCAGATACTGTTGAGTCCTCCAGTACTGGCGTTTCATAAGATACCTCAGCGATTGAGTAGTCACCTGTAGAGGGGCTTTCAGCTATTTCAGCATCATCCGTCTCGCCCAATAACTCTTTCAATTCATCAAGAACGGAATCTGTAGCAACAGTTTCATCCTTATAAGAGTCATGATCTAATTCGATAGATGATACATATTCATTCACTTCCCCTGGTGATACAGATGTATCTGACACATTTTTATTATTGTCTATCTCTGTCTCACTCAGAAGGCCACTCAATTCATCAAGTACCGATGCACCACCTGCCACATAATCAGAGCTTGCTGAATCAGCAGAAATTTTCATCAGTTGACTGAGCTTAGTTTCAAGTAAGTTTATTAATTCATCACAGTCTGGATACTCTACCTCTGCTGATAATATTGAAAATGCTGAACTATCCTCAGTGGTGGCTGTTAATTCATCGATACATGATTGCAGCAGATTTTTCAATTCATCCAGAACTGATCTTCGGCTCTCAAGTAAATACTCGTCATTAGCAGCGTATTTATTATCAGATTCGCTGTCTTCATTTGAGGCTGTTTCACCCAGAAAGGCTTTCAACTCATCAAGTGCAGACAGACCACTGGTTTCACTTTCATTAGAAGAGTGTTCTACAGCCTCTGATGTTTCAACATTATCCGTTATTGAATCCATTACTGATTCAACCGAATCACCTGAAAACATTGCCTCCAGTTCTTCCAGAACAGAGTCACCTGTAGATTTATTTTCGCTTATTGGCTCTTCAATGTTCGAAACTATTTCGTTTTTATCGCTGATTGACTCATTAGTACTATCGTATACAACTTCAAGCTCATGCAGAACAGAATCATCATATACACTTTCCGGGTCATCTATCCTCACCTCATCAGAGGAGCCATACAGTGCCTCCAGCTCTTCCAGAATAGAATTGTCATCCTTTTCTTTATCTAAAGAAGTTTCTGCCAACATAGAAACTTCAGCTTCATCATTAAGCAATGAAATGGACTCATCAAGATCATAAACCTGCTCCTGATCATCATTTGATGAAAGCAACGGATCATCTGATGACAGACCTGTATTATTGTCTTCCGGAATATAGTCTTCGGCAATCTTCATTATTTATTTTCCCCAATTTTTCACCTTGGCAGAGTACTCAGTGACAATGGCAGATAGCCCTGCCCAAACTCAAATCATTCAGGGTATTTGTTGTTATTCACTAATAGACCCTGAGAGCCCTCTATAAAGTACGTAACGGCATACTAATGTAATGACTATAGTCGATTCATACAATAATACCCTGAAAAAAGGACATTATTGACCTATACTGATTTATTGATGGCTTACGGCATATAAGCAGAAAAATCTACAGGAGATATTATTTTGTTCCAGCAAAATTACGATGACTCTGACAGAGAGTGCACACGACTTCCCAGGGGGATTCAACTTGAAATCAAAAAACTTGAATATCCTCTATCAAACGATTTTGGTGAAAAAGGTACAACCAGAAACATTGCAAAACAGGGAGTATGTTTCACTGTACCCAGCTATTATGAACCTGGTGAAATACTCAGCCTTAGCATGAAATTAAAAGGCTGGCACCGGCACCGTAAAGGACTCACCTCAATCCTGAATGACAAGCTGTCAAAAACAGATGTATTAACCGTTATTGCAGAAGTCATCTGGTCTAAAGCATCTACAGCTATTAACGGATATGATATTGGTGTTAAGTTTGTCAATATATATGAAGATGACATAAATGCTCTCGAAATATACTTTTCTAAATTATTACCTGATGGTTAATTCTCCAGATCACTGATGAAGCAAGCTCGAAAACTGGAATTATGCCTGCTCAACTATTTTTTGCTGATCGCAATAGCGGCGATGATGATTGGCGTAGAATTTTATTTCGAAATGAGCAAACCTGGACTGACGCAGGACATTTGCTCAATTCCCACTACAGCTAATGAAAGCATAACAGCTGAAGTGTTAGTCACAAACCCGGATGAATTATCTCCTGTACTTTCAGATTTAAGAAACAAAATTGCTATTATGTTCGGGGTACTTACTATTGTGGTAGCAATCGTCATGATGATGTTTGTTAAAAATATCACGCGCCCACTACAAAGAACACTTGATACAGCCAGGCTCATCAATGATGGTGATCTCAGCCAGGTAATAAAGATTGAAGCCCATGACGAAGTTGGGCAGTTAGGCACCGTTATTAATGAGCTGACCAGTAATTTTCAGGAAATCGCATCTTCGACACTGGCAATGATAAATGAAATTGAATCACGCATAGATACACTATCCATATCACTGGCAGATAATAGTTCTGGCAGTGCAGAGCAAATCACCCAGATAAAGCAGGAACTCAGTGCGTTACACGCCTTTATCGATGCCTTCAATTTATTACAGACGGATATAACTGAATGATTGGGGAGCTGGGGCTAGTATTTGCTGGTTTGTTGATATCTACTGCCGCAATGACTATCGGTATTGGCGGCGGCATTCTGTGGACACCGCTACTGATCCTGGCCTACGGGCTCTCACCTCAGGAAGCTATCGCAACCTCACTGTTGATTCAGGTTATTGGCATGTGCAGCGGATCATTTGCTTTTCTACGAACAAACCTTATCGAGAAAAAACTGGCCCTGATCTTTTTTTTCACCGCACTACCCGGTGTCATTATCGGTAGTATCATTACGGTAAACCTGCCGCAGCAACCGGTTCAAATGGCATTGGGCATGATGGCCATGATGCTTGCCCTGTTATTTGTTGCTGCTCAGGAACCCATGGATGAAGAACAGGATGGTTATCAATTTAATCAAACAAAAGTAAACCACCTTCTACCTATTCCAGGATTTTTCGGATTCATCATGGGTTTTTTATCACTGGGTATTGGTGAATGGCTGATCCCCGCCATGCGCAATCGCCTGCATCTTGATATGAAACGTTGTGTTGCAACCATCATCCCGATGATGTTTCTGCTGGCTATGGTTGCTTCTGCTCTGCACTGGTCACTAATGGAAGACTCGTTACAGATGAATTACTTTTTATGGGGATCTCTGGGAACACTTGTTGGCGGCCAGCTAGGGCCACGTATCGCTCGTTATATTGATGACAGAATGCTCAAGGAAAC